>CAJQTK010000001.1 GCA_905620495.1 uncultured Candidatus Pelagibacter sp.
TTTATACAGATCTACTGAAAAAAAATAAATTTGATTTAATAATTAATTGTGACTCAAATAATTTTTTAACAAAGAAATTTTTTATGAAAAAAATTGATAAAAATTATGATAATCTTGCATACACAACAATTTTAAAACATAAAAAAATAGAAAATAATATTGCTACTCAGATTTTCACAAAAAATGGTCCAATTGCATTTTTGCCAGTTTCAAATAATGAAACTTCCGTAGTATGCTCTTTAGACATTAAAAATAGAAAATATAATGATTGCGAGGTTTTAGATTTAATAAGCAAAAATAATCCAAAATATCAAATACACAAAATACTTAAATTAAGCAGTTTTAAGTTAAGCTCATCTAATCTAAGAAACTATCACCATGAAAATATTTTAGCCTTTGGTGATTTGCTTCATCGAATACACCCACTTGCAGGTCAAGGTTTTAATATGACTATTAGAGATATTAAAGTTTTATCTAAAATTATTCAAAATAAAATTGACCTTGGTATGCAACTCGATTCATCAATTTTAAACGAATTTGAAAAAGAAACCCAAAGTAAAAATTTTCTTTTTTCTAATAGTATAGATTTTATTTATGAAATCTTTAATTTTGATAAAAAAATAAGAAGTAAAAGTTTTAATAAAATTTTAAGAATTGTTGGAAAAAATAAGAACATATCAAATTATTTCGTTAAGCTTGCAGATGGAGGGTTGAATTTTTAGATATTATTGGACAGTTGTATTATCAAAATTATCATAGTTATAGGTACTTAATATTTCAGCAATTTTATTTTTTCTAATTTCTAAATTTTTGCTTTCTAATAAAATTTGTTTTTCCTCTAGTGAAAAAGGAGAGGCCATAGCTAAGGCATTTATAGTTTCGTTCAAATTTTGTTTTTCCAGGGATTTCCAATTAATTAGATATCCTTTTTTTTCAAATAATGATTTTAAATCTTTAAAGATTATCTCTAGATCTGAAAACTTCAAATCTACTTTATGTAAATTTAAATCATCTGAATAATCTTCAAAACTAATTTCACATTCACGGTACGGTTTATTATTTTTAATTTCTTTAATTATTTTAAACCGCGATAATCCATTAAGATCGATCAAATATTTGCCGTTCGATGTATCTTCAAATCTTGTGATTTTTCCCAAACATCCAATTTTGTGAAGATCTAGGATAGAATTAATATTATTTTTTTTAGGTTGAATTAAGCCTATAAATTTATTTGTTTTCATACTGTCATTAATCATCTCAAGATATCTTGGTTCAAATATATTTAGTGGGACAGTAGTATAGGGAAAAATAATAAAATTACTTAAGGGAAATATGGGTATAATTTTCGGAAGATTTTTCATAAAATTTTATTATTAGAATAAATATTATTGATCTATAATATTTATACAATGATATTATGGATAGCGTCATACCCCAAAAGTGGAAATACTTGGCTACGAACTTTACTTAGTGCTTATTATTATTCTAAAGATGGGGTTTATAATCAAGCTATTTTAAAAAATATAGGGCAGTTTCCAGAAAAAAGACATTTTGTAAGTTTTGATTATAATCCAAAAGATGTAGCAGATACAGCAAAGTTTTGGATTAAAGCTCAAGAAAAAATTAATGAAGATAAGAAACTAAGATTTTTTAAAACACACAACATCTTTGGTGCTGTGAATAATTGTAAGTTTACAAATAAACAAAATACAGCAGGATGTATCTATATTGTTAGAGATCCTAGAAATGTAATCACGTCATTAAAAAATCATTATGAAATGAATGATGACCAAGCTTTAAAATGGATGACAAATTCAAAAAAATTTATTTATGATGTTAGGAAAGTAAAACAAGATGGTTATAGTGATTTTCAATTTATAAGCTCCTGGAGTACAAATTGTAAATCTTGGAAAATTCAAAAAGAAATACCCGTAAAAATAATTAGATATGAAGATTTATTGAAAGAAACCTATACTGTATTTAAAGATGTCGTAGAATTTATAAACAAAATTTTAAATATAAAAGAAGAAATAAATAAAAATAAGCTAAAAAAATCTGTTAGTTCAACTTCTTTTCATAAACTTAAGGATGAAGAAAAGAAAAATGGATTTATTGAAGCAGTACCCTCAAAAAAAAATGAGAAAAATATTCCCTTTTTTTATCTAGGGCCAGATAATGATTGGAGAAAAATGTTAGACAAAAAAGAACAGTCAAAACTTACTGATACATTTAAAAATGATTTAAAAGAATTTGGCTATGAGGAAAATTAGGCAGAATTCTTGAGAAAGTCTATTTATTCATTATTTTATGTTTAAAATTTTTAATCTGCTCTAATCCAAATTTTTTTTGCAGACTAATAAAATTAATTTTTGCATTTTGAAATTCTCCTAATTCTTTCAGTAGATTTCCAAGATTATTATACGCTATTGCATAATTGGGTTGGATTTGGGTTGCTTTGTGAAACAATAATTTTGCTAAATTAAATTTTTTTGTCTGCGCTAATAATGTTCCTAAATAATAAATTGATTTAAAATGATTAGGATTTGTCTTTAATACTTCTTTGTAAAGATTTTCAGCAATTTGAAAATTATTTTTTTTTGATTTTCAACGGCTAGGGCAAAAGTTTCTTCTGCTGTTAAATTTTTTTTTTATTCATTTAAATTCATTGAATTACAAACTAACAAACTCAGAACCACGATCCCTAAAAAGAGTTTTTTCATTTATTTAGAATTACATTTAGCGCAAATTTTGTTACCTTCTGGATCACGTATATAAGCGTAATAATTTCCATCAGATCTTATTCCTGGTAATCCTTCATTAACGCCACCATTTTCTAATGCAATAGCATGAAAGCTATCAACTGCTTTTGTTGAATCAGCTAGAAATGTAATCATTGTGCCATTACCATAAGTAGCCACTTCTTTATTATTAGGTTTGGTCACATAGAATTCTATTTCGTCAGGGCTATTTTTTTGGGCATAACAAGCATATTTATCTGTAGTTTTTACTTTTTTAATTTCTAAAGGAATAAAAACGGAATCATAGAATTTAGCAGATTTATTAAGATCGTTTGATCCAACCATAACGAATGCAAAAAGTTTTTTCATATTTTTGATTTTACTTTGTAGGTTTGATCCAATGGCACTCCCGACTCATACCATTACCATGGTATATATTTTTTACAAAATTACCTGTTTTTCTAAGACAATATACTGAATAAGGATCCCAAGAATCTTCTGCTGTTGGAGTTAAATAAACACTCTTTGATAAATCAGGGCAATCTTTCATACCATGAAGGTAGTAAGTATCATTTTTGCCATCAATTGTTGTGGTTGTTTTATTTTTTCCTAAAACGTCTGATCCCTTAACATGAGCACCATCATATGTTCTTTTTCCACAAGGATAAGCTGCTCCTTGAGTATGAAATAACTCATGAAGAATTATTATATCCATACCTGTAACACCATAAGATTTCACCGCAGGAGTAAAAATTGTTGTTATAGGTGGTGACCCAGAACCTCCGTGTGAATTTCCTGTTTTAGCATTAAAACCAGTAAATAATGCATAAGTTTTTTTTGGATTATTCAAATAATTATGTTTAGACAACAATCCGTAAATCAATTGTTCTGGATATTTTGGAAGCCCTGCTTCTTTCCAATCCATTCGTACAAAAGTAATATCTATCTTTCCATCTTTTCTATAATCAAATTTAAATTTTTGACCAACACCATTAGATTTTTTATTTTTTTTTGACCATTTCTCAAATTTACTATTAACTGTTGTTAATCTTTTTTCCAGCCAGCCGTTAACGTCAATTTCTTTATCTTTAGAATCTTTAGCTAGTACATATAAAAAATGAACTTGATAATCATCATTAACATCAGGCTGATCTTCAAAAAATCTTCCTGGTTTTTTATCAATTTGTATTATCTTTTCTAGTTCTGTTGTTTTCTTAGCTTTTTTTGCTTCATACTTTGCTTCATCATGGGCTATCCACTTTGCTCTATCATATTTCCATACCACTTCTTCATTAACGGAATATAAGTAACAATCTTCACCTGGTGTCTTTTTCTTAGCGGCTTTTAAACAGGAATTATATGCTTTCTTATGAAGAGCCTCTAAATTTTTTCCTTTTTTTATCCCCCAACCATACTTGTCTGGATTGTCACAACTAGCATAGAAAACGACTTGTTTCTTTTTATCACTTTTTAAATATATTTTTTTAAGTTTTTCGTGTTCTTTTGAAAATGATTCACTGCACTGCTCTGATATCGGTGCAAATCCTGGTTCATTAACGCCTGCATAAGCATTCCCACTCAACAACAAACCCAGAACCACGATCCCTAAAAATAGTTTTTTCATTTAATTTTTGCGGAAATAAAATCTAAAATTTGAGGATAGTAATCTTGAAAACAAGAATGATGAAGCATTGCATGACCTTTAGCTTTTTTCTTCATTTCTTTCTTTTCTTTTTTATTAACTGCTTTAAATTGCTTAGCACTTGTTAGTTTTTCTTTACCTTCAGGCCATACTTCTTCCCATCCCCCTTGCATTCTTGGCAAATCTGTACACAGTTTTCCATTTACAGAAATTTCTCTACCATTTTTTGCATTGTGACCAGCTAATTCAATCATAGTGGCGCCTGGGATATCTCCAATCCATTTTAAATATTTGTAATCACTATGCCAGTCTTCATGACCGTCAACGGGACTTGAAAAAATAATTGAAGAAAGTTCTTTAAAAGTTTTCATTTCATCAACTAACATTTTTCTTATAGGTCCATTTGGTTTTCTGTCCCAACAATTAGGCATATAGGCGATAGCACTGTTAAAAGCATCAGGGTATTTTCCTTTAAGTCTAAGTGCGTTCCATGCACCACAAGAATGTCCTGATAAAAATATTTGGTTTCTAGGTGTGCCTTTACTTGCAAAATAATCTATAGCTTCTTTTGTTCTTTTTTCTCTTAAATAAGTAGGAAAATTATTTATAACACAGTCATAAAATGGAGCATGATAAGCTCCTTTAAATTTCCAACCACAAGCATATCCAATTTCTTTCCCTTTAAAAGGATCATTCTTTTTGTCAATTAAACTTCCATTCATCCATAAAACAGTTTCTTTTCCTTTAATATTTTTTCCAGAAAGATTAGGTGCCATTAATTTTGCTAAGTAAGGGCCCCAGCCTGGTCCCCAGCCTCTTTCCCATCCCCATCCACCATGATTGTAGATGATTATGATTTTGTTTTCTGGGTTTTCAATATCTCTACCTTTTTGAATTTTTAATTTTTTTCCATCTGACCAAACAAAAGCATCAAAATTATTTGGCTTATGGTCGTTAGCAAAAGAAGTATTAGCCCACAACAAACCCAGAACCAAGATCATTGAAAATAGTTTTTTCATTATTTCTTTTTGTTATTTTTTCCATCCAACCTAGGTTCATCACTTGTTTTTGGATTATAAGTAGAGGAAGTTTCATGATTTTCTGGGCAATTAATACTTACAAATTCTGCTTTGGTTCTTTTGAATATTTCTCTTTCTATATTAAACCAGAATGAAGGTGGATCATAAGTTCCGCCTGCAGCACCCATAAGATCTTTCATTTGAGAAAGTGTCCAAAAAAGACTTGTTCCACAGTTAGTACAAAAATTAGTTTCAAAGGTATTTCCATTTTCAGTAATAAATGTATATTTTTTTAAATCACCAGACTCTATTTTTAAATTCTCTTTTTTAAAATAAACAGAAATTCCAAAAGCTGTTCCTGTTCTTAACTGACAATACCTGCAGTGACACAGGCCTGTTTTTACTGGTTCACCAATAGTATGGTATCTAACTTTGCCGCACGCACAACCACCAGAATGTTTTTCCATCTCCTTAAATCCTACATCATAATTAATATTAAGTCCTAGGTGTATTAGGGTTGGTATTGTTAGATAATTGTTCCTGGTCCATGATGTTTGTTACTTGCTTGTAGAACCAAGAACCTAAAAGCTTTTCAAAATTTTAAAAATTTTTTGAAAAGTATTTCATTATCACTCTATGAGCAAACGCTTGTATTATACTAGATGATATAGAACCTTAAATACCACCGACGGTTTTTTATATAGGAATAATTTTCATACTTGAGATTGCATGTGGTACCACTATCGATCTTGCATACTTGCAAGACTGTGAGTCCAACAGGACGAACAAGTTTGAATCACTTTCGCCTACACTCGGCACATTAATTCTTGAAATATTGTACGTCTTGGTGCATAATATTTTAGAAAGCGAATTGAGTGAGAAGTGTTAATACACTTATCTATTTGATCGGAGTTTAAGATATGCGGGTCTAGCTCATTGGTAGAGCGAATCGTTGCCAACGATTAGGTAGAGGGTTCGATTCCCTTGACCCGCTCCACTTTTAAAGCCGCTCATCTTTCTTGGATACAGTACTGGACACAGTTCGGATACAGAAAGGAAGAAAGTATAATGGCTACACTTCGTATCCACGGAAAAAAATGGCAATCAATTATTCGAATTGTCGGACGTCCAATATTGGCAAAAAGTTTTAACTCGAAAACTGATGCGAAACGTTGGGCAGATTCAGTAGAGAATAAAATAAGAAGTGAAGATGCAGGAATTGCAAAGATAAAATATCCTACATTTAACGAAATAGGTTTGAGATATATTGCAGATGTTTCAATAGTTAAGAAAGGTTTTATTAATGAGCGGAATATTATTAAAGCCTTGTTTCAAGAAGCATGGTCAGCATATCCAATTAATAAAATAACGCCTGATATTATTGGAAAGTTTAGAGATAGACAGTTGAAGTCTATAACTGGAACTAGCATCAATCGTAAGTTAGATGTTATTTCTACAATCTTCACAACTTGTAAAAAAGAATGGGGCTATCCTGCGGCTAACCCAGTGCCGTCAATCAGGAGACCTAAAAAAAGCGAACCTAGAAATAGAAGATTAACAGATGCAGAACTTAATCTTTTAATTAGGGGCAACCATACAAGTGAAGTGATGAGAACTGTGATGCAGATAATGTTAGAAACTGGAATGAGATCGGGGGAAGTGATCCGTATTTCACATGACCATTTAAAGGGTGCTACGTTGCATATTCCAATAACAAAAACTACACCACGCACAATTCCATTAACAAAGAAGGGTTTAGAATTAATTAAAAATGCTAATCTACCTTTCAATACGACTGTTGATGCAATAGGCAAAAAGTTCGCGAAACTATGTAAGAAATATAAGATCAAAGATGCTGTACCGCATGATCTTCGGCATAATAGTTTGAGCGACTTTATGAGGGTTAAAAATCTAAACGTACCTGAAACAATGTTGATTGCAGGTCATAAAGACCCGAGAATGTTATTGAGGATTTATAACAATTTGCAGGTTGAACATGTTGCAGAAAAACTAAAATAAAACATAAAAGTAGCCCTCATTTTTTTCGTTAAATGAATGAGGGCATAAGCGGCTAAACACATTTTAGACACTATGATTATGTGGGATAAAAAATGATTGAATTTAAAATCCTAGCACTTATATAGTTAAGCAAGTCAATGAGAGTGATAGACTTTAAAAACTAGGTCTCAAACGAAACCCCCAAAATTTCATATAACAAACGACTATAAGGAACAACTAAATATGGTAAACGAAATATATGAAAGAAACAATTTGAGTAACACGCAAAAGAAAATTGCTGACTTCACATTTATATCGCTGATCAGCATATACTTTTATTATTTCCAATACTTAAAGATTCAAAGTTTTATCATCTAGTAGTTCCTTGATAAATTAATTGTGAGCCATCCATCCCTGACTTGTCATCAGGGGGCTCACGCTAACTTTATAAGGAGTAAATATGGATAATAATAAAAGAGGAATTGGAGACAATTCAAAAGAAGCAGAAGATAAGTTCACTAGCATATTTGAAAAAGAAGCTGTGAGTAAAATGATGCAAGATATGAAAGGTTTTGCAAAGGAAGCAGAGCAACTAATTTATAAATTATCAGATGCATTAAAAAAAGTAACAACAGGTAAAGACAGTTTAACTGATAAGCAGGAGAACTGGAATTACAACGTTGATAAACACAACGAATGGATTATGGAACAAATCCCTGATCCAAAAGCTAATAAAAAAAGACTCCGTATAAAATACAAACCCGCAAAACTATCAAGAGATGAAGTTATTAATTTGCATACATCTATGTCCAATGATCTTGATGTCATGATTGAAAGAGTAACTGATGTAAGTGCAACAGTTAATGCATACGAAGATCCTGATAATTTTAAAGATTGGGTAGAAGCCGCAAGAGATGCAGGTGAATCTGATGAGTAATAAACCAGAGAGACCTTACATATCAGACAGTGATTTAGTTTTAGCCTCAATGGATCACAAAGAAGCTCGAGAGTTCACCGGTGGTTACGATAAAGAGCGAATTAAGCTAATGCGAGAGGTTAAACAAAAACTTCGTGCACGTGATCAATTTGATGCTTTACTTTATGCTAAACAAAAAGAAGCAGATAGCCCTAGTATAAAAGAAAAATACTTGTCTCAAAAACAATTAGAGCGTTATGCAACTCAACCTAATTTTAAGGGGGAGCTCTGGAAAGGGTTTGTTGCTGATAATAAAAAATTTGACATGGATAAGCACGTCGTTGAAACGCTAAATAAATTCGAGCCTGATTATGTAGATCAAATGAAAAAGACATTTGGAGGTTCTAATGGAAAATAAAACAGATCTAATGTTTGAAGTCTTTGCCAATTACAACACAAAGAAAGACCCACGTGTGCAGAGTAACAAAAGTTACAATGGTAACCACAAATATCAGTATCTTGATGCAGAAAATATCACGACAACATTTGAAACCATTGAAGCAATAGAAACATCAACAATCAAAAAAGTAGAAACGGAGTAAATTATGAAGTCAGCAGAAAAAAATAATAAACCAAGTAGCATTGAAAAAGCGTTAGATGGGAAAGGTGATTTGTCTGAACGAGCTAAAATAATAAGATTAGCAACAGACTACAAAGACCCAGCAGAGGTGGAAATAGACCTGTCAATTGACCTTATGGAGTCGTTTAAGAGGCAATATAGGGAAATGGTTAAGGAGGGTTATAAATCTTCATTCCTTGATTATTTGAAATCAGAGATAGCTTTAAAAAATAAATATAAAGCAGGAGGAATTGTAAAATAATGACTCCAGAAATACTGCAAGGTTTTTTAAGAAATAGCTGTTTTATATTCCATAGTGAGTATGGCAAGAAAGGTGTTGAGCTTACGACAGCTCAACGTCTCAAGAACCAGATAACAAACACTGCACAATTAAAAAATGGACAGAACTATAATATCTTCACAGGTGTAGAGGGTGTTGCAGATATAGATAAAGATTGTAGTGAAATAATGGACCTAGCAGATGATTTTTTGCCAGCAGCAGGAATTGTATTTGGTAGAGAGTCAACTCCAACAAGTCATGCACTATATAAAGTTTTAGATTTAGATAAGAAAAAAACTAGAAAGCACTTTGTATTCAGAGACTCTGCAAAAGATAATACTCTAATAGAGATTAGAGCACACTCTCACTACACCGTATGTGGAGGTACTTATGATTGTGGAGAAAAAGTTGTCCATACTAAATTAGGTGATTTAACTGAAATTACTTATGATCAATTGCAAAAGCAGGTGGCACTACTAGCACTTGCGGCAGTGATGTTACGTAAGTCTAGGTTACCTGAGATAGACGAGCACAATTTATTTTTTAAAGAATTTGCAGGTGTATTTAATCAATACAATCTACTCGAAGATGATGCTGTAAAAATATTTAGTGCAGTAATTAATAGAGGTAACTGCATGAACTGTAAGGAAGATTTTAGTACAAGGATTGCACAATTAAGTAGTGTTTATAAAAGAGAGAAAGGTCTCAAGACAGTTGGACTACCTACAATTGCTAAAAAATATAAATGGACCGATAACGAAGTAGAAGATCTTAAAAAAATTCTCTATGCAATAACAGGTAGAGACACATTACCAGATTATACCAATACATTTGTTGATCGTATTGCATATATGATGAAACAAAAAATGTACTATGATCTTGAAGATAAGGAGATGTACGAGGGTGAGAGTATAGATGTTAAGTATGCTAAATTCTTTAAAAATGGAAAATACACACCATTAAAATTTTGGAAGCAACACCCGGATTCAAAGGTATGTGTAAATTTTACCTATAAACCAAACGACAAAAATAGATTTGTAAAAGTTAATAAAAAATTAATGATTAATGTTTATGAGCCTGTTGGAATAAAACCAGACTCAACTGCTGATACAGATTTATTTGATGCATTAGTTAAACACATAATACCACATGATGCTGAACGTAAGCACTTTTTAGATTGGTTTGCATATCCACTTCAATATCCTGGTGTTAAAATAAGACACGCAATCATATTGCAATCAGATGAATTCCAACTTGGTAAGGGTAGTTTATTTGATATTCATAGAGACCTATTAGGACATCACAACACTAATAAAATTGATTTAGAACAAGCTATCAATAGAGAGAAAGGTTTTTTAGTTGATAAGCAGACAGTGCTAATTGATGAAGCAAAAGCCAAAGGCTCGTGGGGTGAAAAATCTCAATTCATTAACACTTTGAAAACTTTAATATCAGAGGGCACGTCAGGTGTAAGAGCCTTGTACCAAGGTTATAAGGAACAAGAGACCTGTACCAACTACTGGATTAACACAAACTACAAAGATGCATTTCCATTGCCGCAGAATGAAGTCAGATACTGGGTATATTTTTCTGATGCAAAACGTAATGAGAAGTTGCTTACTGAATTTCATAAAGAGAGATTAGAGGGTAATCTTGTAGCAGGTGTTATGGCTCAATTATTAGATAGAGACTTATCAAAATTTAATCCTTTAGGTATGGCACCTTGGACAAAGTTTCGAGATTTGATGCACGATCTAGCAGATAAACCAGTAAATGATTATATCAAAGAAAGTTTTGATCAAGGGGTGTATCCATTTGATAGAGAGCTTATTACTACAACAGAAACTTTTAGTTGGTTAAAAGAAAAATCAAGAGCGGTTAGAGTTACTCGTGAAAGAGAGATCGCAGATGCATTTACTAATATTGGGGGTGTCCGTAAAAGGAATTGCCCAGTTAAAGGTGTAGGTAAATCAGTTAATATTTGGATACTGCGTAACCATAATAAGTATAAGAATATGTCAGCGGTTGAACTAGGTAAAATTTATGTAGGCTTTCACACCGAAAGCAGGACAATAGATGCTAAGTAGATGAGGTACTACTTTTGCACTCTTTCCAAAAAAACTTGTGCCGTGGTGGGGGTAAAAATCTTTTTTTGAGAAGTGCATATTAGCTACCTGATGTACCTAGGAATAGGGTTTGAAAAAGTTTTCAATGGCTCTTAAGAAGCGGTCAAAAGCTACCTCAAATAACTCTAAATAACGTCATTTAAAATAATTTTTCCGCATAAAGACTCATTAATTTTAAAGTTAGAGAATTGTTTTTTAAGGTAACGGAGCCGCGATCCATGGTCCTTATTTCTTGATTCCCGATTAAATTTCGCTGTTGCTTTGTGGTGGAAGCTAGGGTTTTTATATTTAATTTATTGTATAGTGTTTATTAATAATTTTTTGCCAATCTTCACTTACATTTTTGTCATTTTTTATTTTATTAAAATAATTTTTATTTTGTTGTGTAGTGTATTTTTCTATTTCATGGGATAAATTTTTCTCTATAGAATTTATTTCTTTGAAACTAATATTTCTAATTTTTTCATAAATTGTTATTCCATAAAAATATAGATTGAATGCATATGGAATTATACTATATGAAGTAGAAAATTTACTTAAAACGCTTGGATCTTCACTATCAAATGGATATTTATTTTTTTCAATAGCAACAGGGTGCACGATTTCAGACAATTGATCATAAAAAATTTCATCATAATATAAATGAAAATTTAATGAATTTATCTCGGGATGATTGAGTAAGTCTTTTAAAAATTCTGATTTTCCAATATTTTTTATTTTAATAGTGTTATTTTCTAAACTTTGGAGGAAGTTTCTTTTAGGAGTGTCTATATGAAATGGCTTTTCTTCAGCACCAGTCATTGTAATAAGAGCACTCACAACCTCCAGATAATCCATGTTATCAAATAACTCAAATCTGTTTTGAACATTAGTTTTTTTTGTGTATAATATTTTTGCATTCAATCTTGCAATTTTTATCCAATTTTTTTGAATGTGAAATCTTTCAAGTTCATCTATATAATAATGAAATAAAAATAAATTTTCTATATTTGATCTTAGTAATATTAATCCAGCATAAGCATCTTTCTCAAAAAAAACTTTAGAACATGTATGAGAAAATTTTATTATTTTCTCTAAAAATAATTGGCATATTCTTTCAATTTCACAAAGAATATTTTCTTGAAAAAAGCATGTTTTTCTTTTTTTTAAAATCATTTCATTTCTATAATAATCCACTACTTCCTTGGAATCATTTTGAAATTTTGATATTAATTTAATGTCAGTTAAAATTTTGAGTGTTTTTTCAATACATTCCGAAGTAGCTTTTACTAAAAATTTATCTCTCTTAAATTCTTTTTCACCATCAGTAATATCTTTCATTGCAATTTTTTTGAAATTTTCGATCATTTCTTCTGAGTAATTTGGGTTTTTTTTAAGAACTTCTTGTAGTCTTTCCATCTCTTTAGTTCTCTTGAGTAAAAACTTATTTTTGTTCATACTAGTCTAATCCTTGTTTTATCCCCCTCTATATCTAGTTCCGTATATAGTTTATTCCACAAAATCCTATTCATTAAAAGTTTTTTCATTTAGGTTTTTTTTTACCTTTATTCCATGGAATTCTACCCATGTGTGCTAAAGATATTTTGCGTCTTGCCTCTTTGGTGTGTGTTGAGCCTCTTCGATATGTATTGCCTTTCATTTTTTCAGCAAGTTTTTTCAATTGTTCTTTACCATAAACTCCTGTTTTGCCTTTGTGCCAAGGTTCTCTGCCTTTAGATGCTTTTGATATTTTTTTTAAAGTTGTCTTTGAGTGAATTCCTGTTTTTCCTTTATTCCAAGCTATCTGGCCTTTGTGAGACTCCGATAGTTTTTTTTTGGTTTCCTTACTAACTATTTTTCCTTTGTGAAACTCTGACATTTTTTTTCTATTTTTTATAGAATGTTTACGACCTCTAAAACCTTTATGTCTATCAATCATTTTTTTTTTAGTTTTCATTGATGTTGAGATTCCTTTATTCCAAGCTGGCGTACCTTTTTTACTTTTGGATATTTTTTTTTTCGTTGTTTCCGTATGAATTATTTGAGGAAATGCTGAAGTATTCAGCCAATTTTTGTCTTTAATTATCTTTTTGTTAAAATTTATTTCATATTCAATTGCTTCTTCTTTTGTATCAAAAGTATAAACCGGTTTGAATTTAAAATTTTTGGGATTTTTTTTAAAAGCTTTTTTTAATTTAGGATTGCTGCTGAAATATTCTTTGCCAAGATCATATATTGGTGGTCTATTTTTATGAGTATTTACCCATCTAACACCAAAATATTTTATACCTGTTATTTTATTTTTTATAAGATAGACATAGGGTTTAACTTTATTAAATTCTTTTGTCCTCATTTAACCCAGAACCAAGATCATTGAAAATAGTTTTTTCATTATCGATACTCACTAAAGAATGCTTTTCTATTTTCTTCTTGAGCAATCATCCTTTTTATTTTTGCAACAGTCATAAAACATTCTAAATAAACTGTACCTTTTGTAATTAAATCTCCTAAGTCCTTATTGGACATAGGACGAATATTTGGTGGTAAGAATGTTAATCCATTTGAACTAGCGAACGTTCTAAGTGTTGATGATTTAATCCCAAAGTTAAAACTTTCAACGCCTGCTTTTTTTCCATAGTTTGCAACCGCAACTCCAATGACATTACCTTTTTGGTTCATAATAGGGCCACCACTATTTCCTTGGTTAAGAGCTGCATCTGTTTGAAATTCTGAATAATTATCTCCATAACCTGCTAACGCAGTAACACTTCCTTTAGAAGTTTTAATAGCAGCACTGACTTTTTTACCTAATGGATAACCAGCAATTATAATATCTTCTAATAAAGCAGCGTCTTCATTTGCAACAGGATAGACTTTGTTGGGTGTTAAGTTGGTTTTTAGAATTGCAAGATCATTCGTCTTATCAACTGCTAAAACATTCGCTGTTTCCTCTTTGCCTTTAAAAGTAAGCTTGGTTGCATCACATCCTTCTATGACGTGATAATTGGTTACTATATGTCCTGCTCTGGATACAAAGAAACCTGTACCAGATGCAGCTGCTACTATTTTATCATCATCTGGTGTTGATTTAGGTTGTTTCTTTTTAGGTTTTTTCGCTACCGAAATATCCTCAGCTTTTTTACATAAATCAATACTTGCACCAATTTTTTTTTTATAAGCATTGTGAAGTGGGCTGGTTATTTCGATCACCTGTCCATCTCTAGAGTAATTATATGAATACCACTGCATCGTATCATCTAGATTAGATAAACCTACATCTTTTACATCTTTTCTTTTGAAAAATTTTTTCATACTTTTAGGATTATTTGGATTCCATTCTTCGTTTCGAGTCCAATCATATCGCCATTGCAACCATTCTCTTACTGTTCGAGAATATTCAACAATGTTTTTATCAAGTCTAATAATTTTAAAATAATCGTGCTGTTCTAACTGCTGTCCTGGATATTTATTTTTACTTTCTTCAAGATCGTTCTGTGTGTAAAAACGACTTTCTTTAACAATATTTTTTTTAACATCTATTAAAATAATTTTATGAACATAACCAAGGTTTTTTCGTGTACACTTTGATTCTAATATTGATGCATTAACAACATTGCTAAATATCAAACCCAGAACCACGATCAAAATCACTTTCTTCATGCTTCATGATACCTGATATCGGATACATTGTCTGGATGTATTAGGGTTGGTTTTGTTAGATAATTATTCGTGGTCCATGATGCTTGTTACTTGCTTGTAGAACCAAGAACCTAAAAGCTTTTCAAAATTTTAAAAATTTTTTGAGAAGTATTTCATCATCACTCTATGAGCAAACGCTTGTATTATACTAGATGATATAGAACCTTAAATACCACAGCCCCTTTTTAATATAGCAACAATTTTCATATTTGAGATTGCAACTGGTACCTCTATTGATCTTGCACACGTTGCAAGACTGTGAGTCCAACAGGACGAACACCCTGCTAATTTGACTCAATTTTGGATACAGTTGGCACACAAGATTCTTGAATTGTTCCTCTAAATATGATTCAATGCACTTAACATTAATCAAACCGAATAGTGTTTAGTACGTTAGGTTTTTGATAAGAAAGAATGAGTGTTAATTGTATCAATGGTCACGCTCCAAATAGCTGGAATCGTTGCCAACGATTAGGTAGAGGGTTCGATTCCCTTGACCCGCTCCATTAAACTAAAACTAATTAATTAATGAGTGATCTTTTAAATAAAAAATGTGTACCTTGTAAGGGTGGAATCTTGCCCTTTGATATAAGTGAAATACACAAATACCAAAAAAAAGTAGATGGATGGGATGTGGGTGAAAATGAAAAGAAAACCTATTTCTTAAAAAAAAAATTTACCTTTAAAAACTTTATTAATAGCCAGGACTTTATCAATAAAGTTGGAGAAATCTCAGAAGAAGAAGGTCATCACCCAGATATTTCTTTTGGATGGGGATATGCAAAAATTATAATTACCACACATGCAATTGAGGGATTATCAGAAAATGATTTTATTTTAGCTGCTAAAATTGATCAAATTTTTAATGTCTAAAATGTCTTGTTTTAGAGAAGACTAGAATAGTATTAGTTTGATTTGCAAATTTTATTATTTCCTTATCTCTGATTGATCCAGAGGGCTGTATTACAGCTGTAACACCTGACTGCACCAATTTTTCTATACCATCAACAAATGGGAAAAATGCATCTGAAGCTGCAACCACTTCTTCATTTAAATTTTGAAATTTGTTCATTTTATCTATTGCAATTTGGCAGCTATCAAGTCTGCTGGGTTGCCCAGATCCAATACCCACAGTAGCTTCTTGACTAGCTAAAACAATTGCATTTGATTTAACATATCTACAAATATTGAATGCAAAAAGTAAATTTTTTAGTTGAGATTTAGTGGGTTTTTTTTTTGAAACTATTTTAAAATTTTTAATATTGAATTTTCCTATATCTTCAGATTGAATTAAAAAGGATTCATTAGCTGAGTTAAATCTTAGCAAGTTTTTCATTGTAAAGCTTGTTGCATCGATAAGGCGTAAATTTTTTTTATTTTTCAAAACCTTTAATGCCTCAGGATCAAAACCATTTGCAATAACAACTTCCAAGAAAATATTATTTAGTTCCATGGCTAGAGTTTTATTTACTTTGTAATTGCATGAAACTATTCCTCCAAAAGCACTTACAGGGTCACATGCTAGTGCCAATTGGTAGCTTTTTAGGCTATCTTTATCAATAGAAACACCGCATGGGTTAGCATGCTTAATAATAACAGTTCCTGAATTTTTTGGTAAAGATTTTGAAATTGTTAGTGCAGAGAATATATCATTGTAGTTATTATAACTTAGTTGTTTTCCATGAATTTGTTTAATATTTAAACTTTGAGTTTTTGAGTAAACAGCTGCTTGCTGATGGGGGTTTTCACCATATCTTAATTTTTCAATTAAATTTCCGTAGATAATTTTTTTCTTAGGGAAATTATTCTTTTTAATTTTGTTAAAGTAATCTGAGATCACAGCATCGTAATATGCTGTTTCAGAAAAGGCTTCTAAAGCCATTTTTTCTCTAAACTCAATAGACGTAGAGCCTTTATTCTTTTCTATCTCATTAATTAGTTCGCTGTATTGATCTGAGGAAGTAATGACAGTAACATCGTTATAGTTTTTTGCCGCAGCCCTAACCATTGTTGGGCCCCCAACATCTATATTTTCTATAATTTTTAAATGATTATTAGTCTGCACTAGAGTTTTTTCAAAAGGATAGAAGTTAACAATAACAAGATCTATTTCTTCAAAATTATTATTTTTTAAGTCCTTGCTATGAGATCTGTTATTTCTTTTACTTAATATTCCAGCATGTATTTTTGGATGCAGTGTTTTAACTCTTCCATCAAGTATTTCAGGAGAATCCGTATATTCTGAAACTTCTAAACATTTAAATTTAAGTTTCTGGATCTCTTTATAAGTGCCACCTGAACTTATTATTTCAATTTTATGTTTAGTTAAAATTTTTAAAAGATCTTTTAAATTTTTTTTATCAAAAACTGAAATTAATGCTTTTTTAATTTTGTTCATTATAGTTTTGTAATTTCCCACTTTATAGTCTGGTTTTCATCATTAGTCATTCCAGAAATAACTATATTCTGATTATCAGCAAAAGAATCTTTTTTACCAAAATATAGACCATTATCAATATTCATATTATTATCAGAATTAAATTTCCAACCTTCGCCATCAAGGTCTATAAGTATTGATTTATTATCTTTGGTCTTCATTATCTTAATATTAGACTCTAAATGAAACCTAATTTCAAATTTTAAGTTTTTAATACTATTTTTGGAAATTATTTTATCATGACCAACAAATTTTATCTGCTCAGGATAAAACTCTATTTCTCTCTCATGTATGACTCCATATTGTTTTAAATAGCCATCATGTGATGCATTAATTTTCCAATAATTTTTTTCAAATACAATATTTTTTTTTAATATTTTTAATCCATGAGAAATTTTAGAACTTTTATTTTTGGTTCTGTTAAATTTACATGAAGACCTATCATCTAAAATTAGTGTACTATGTATAGCGCTTGATTTTGATAGTTCATTTAATTGATGATTGTGATTTTGAAAATAACCTGAATTACAAATTAACTTTTTCCTATTTGATATTATTTCAAAAGATAATGCACCTGCTTGATAGTTTGAAGAAAACTTTTTATCAGGACTTGACCCAATATCCATGAGTAGTGAAGTTTTCTTGCTATTAAGAACTGCATATCCTCCCAATTCATTGCTTTGATTTTTAAAACTATAACCAAGTTTTTTCAAATAATGATCAAAATCAATATTTTTTGATTCATTGTTACCGTTGAAAAGTAGATCCACTTTGTTATTTTGCCAGCTGAATGCATAAGCTTGACCTAAATAATATATATTTTCATTAATAAAATCAGGTATCTCACTTTGGGATTCTTTGAACCATTCTCTAATTAAAATAAAATATTTTAAGTAAAAGCATAATTGTCTGATGCTTCGTGATTTTGGAAAACCATCATTATCAAAAGAAAATTTTACAAGTTTTTTCAATAAGCTTAACCCTGTTTTTAAATACCCTTCTTTATCATGGTAGGTTAAGCCAGTTAAGATAACAGCTGCACAACCTATCATTTTATCATCAACCCATTCTGATTGTTGTATTTCATTAATCAAGTGATTAATTTGTTTTTTTATAACACCATTGAATTTATTCTTGTAGTTAGCACTACTATCTTCATAAGTAAGTCTGGAGTTAGAAGTCCAAGCAATTATCCTCTTGGCTACTATATCAACCTCCCAGCTTTTAGAGTTATATCTATGATTTTTTTCTATCCATTGCAAAATTACATTTTGTGTAGCTTTTTTTGAAGATCTTAAATCCAAACTAAATAACCAAAAAAAACTATTTAAATTTTTATAGTCTTTCTCCTTTAAATCCTTGTTATCCCATATTTCATTTAATGAATAATTTTCGATATTAATTTTTTTTTTATCATATTTTATAAGGGAGTCGAGTAGGTTGGGGCTTGGATGATATTCTAAAGAACCAAGAACAGAAGGTATAATTTTTCTGTTATAAATATTTGAGCTCAAATACAGAGAGCGAATTTTTTTTTTAGAAAATATATAAGAGTTATTAATAAAATTTAATAAATTATTAAAAATCATTATTCTAACTTGATTTTAAAAGGTCTATATTTTTTTTTATATTTCCATTATTGTTTTTGAATACAGTAGTGCCAGAAACTAAAATATTAGCACCAGCTTCAATAGCCAACTTGTTGTTATCAAAATTAATTCCACCATCAATCTCAATATCAAATTGTAAATTTTTTTGATCTTTTATTTTTTTTAATTCTTTAATCTTTTCAAGTACTTCAGGCATAAATTTTTGCCCTCCAAATCCTGGGTTTACACTCATAATTAAAACTAAATCAATTTCATTCAACAAGTCAGTTATTAGGTCAATCTTAGTTTTGGGGTTTAAAGAAACTCCCACTTTTTTATTTAAACTTTTAATATGATTAATAGATTTTTTCAAATCTTCCGTTGCTTCAGGATGTATTGTAATAATATCAGCTCCGGCATTAGCGTAATCTTGAATATATTTATGAACAGGTGAAATCATTAGGTGAACATCAAATGGCAGTTTAGTATATTGTCTTAAAGCCTTAATAATTGGAGGGCCCATAGTTAAATTTGGAACAAAGTGACCATCCATAACATCAACATGAATCATGTCAGCACCACCTTCTTCTAGTCTTTTAATTTCATTTCCTAACTGGCTAAAGTCAGCGGATAAAATTGAAGGTGAGATTTTTATTTTTTTCATTGATTACTACATTAGTAGTATCAATTTTATTTTTAATTTGAATTAATTATTTTCCAAATATACGATAAATTTCTGTAGCAATTTCACTTTCTAAAGGAAAAGATAACATTCCCATGACAGAATATCCTAACAGGTAAGGCATAAGGTAAAATCTGATCATATAAAAAAACCAAGCCACATAAAGAGGAACAAGAGGGTCTATAATAAATGAAGGAGTGATAGGTTTAAATAAACGGATTAATGGGTTTGTTAATTTTACAAATGCTTTCATAAAAAAAAATTCTGAGTTTTCTCTTTGAAATATGTTCATCGCAACTCTTCCAATAAGAGTCCACATAACGACACCTAAAATGTAATCAATTATAAGAACAAAAGGATGAATTTCTGGCATAAATATAAAAAGGAATTTTGTGTTTTAACTTAAATAAGGGGCGAAATAAATCGCCCCTCAATATAAAATTTAATTAGTGTTGTTTTCCAAGAATGGCTTTACCACTTGGAACACGAAGCTCGTCAATCATATCTTGAGTAGCTCTGTCTGGCTCTTTTGTTAGTAAACTAACAACAACCATAGAAACTAAACTAACCAACGATCCAACGATACCGAATGTAAGGTGAGTAATACCCCAGAATCCTGATCCACCATTACGTACCCAAATTAAGTACGCCGTACCAGAACCTAATCCTAATAGCATTCCTGCAACAGCACCAGGACCATTCGCTCTTTTCCACCATACACCTAGTACAAGTGGGAAGAACAATCCTGACATCGCAAAGTCAAAAGCCCAGATTACTGAACCTAAGATACCTTGGATACCCATCGCGGCAATAGTTGCTCCAGCAAAACCAATTACTACAAGTAACACCCTTGCAACAATTAATCTTTTTGCAGTTTCTGCTTTTGGATCAATGATCTTGTAATACAAGTCATGAGACAAAGCATTTGCAATTGCTAAAACTAAACCATCCGCAGTAGACATGGCAGCAGCCATACCTCCAGCAGCAACCAGACCTGAGATTACATAAGGTAATCCAGCAATTTCTGGTGTAGCTAACACAACGGCTTTACCACCCATGAAAAACTCATTTAATTCAAGAGTTCCATTTCCGTTAAAGTCGCTAACAAACATTAAGTTAGCTTGGTTCCAGTTTTGGTACCAGTCTAATGCTTGAACGTCAGCTATTGATTTACCAATAATCCCTGTTGAAAGTGTTGGATCAATCAGTGATAGTTTTGATAATGTCGCTAACATCGGTGCAGTTGAGTATAAAATAAAGATGAAAAGTAGCGACCATGCTACAGATCTTCTAGCTGATTTTACACTTGGAGTAGTAAAGTATCTCATCATAACGTGAGGCAAAGAAGCTGTTCCTGCCATCATACAAATTGCTAGAGAAATGAATCCCCAGTTTGTTCCGTTAACTGATGAGTGTGCTTTAGTTATTCCAGCTAAACCTTTTGGTACCGTAGCTAAATCAGCTGCAGAGTTTTTGATAGTTCCTAAACCAAATTGAGCTTCCAGTTCAGCAATTCTAGCTACCTCATCCCCCAACATTAAATGTGGGAAGAATCCAGCACCCATTTTACTACTGATCCAGAATACAGGAAGTAAGTAAGCAATAATTAAAACTATATATTGCGCAACTTGCGTCCATGTAACTGCTCTCATTCCACCAAGCATAGAACAAAGTAATATACTTGCTAATCCAACGTACACAGCTAATTTAAAAGGAATATCTAATGCTACTGAAGCAATAGTTCCTGTTGCATTAATTTGTGCAGTCACATAAGTGAATGAAGCTACTGTTAATACTAGTACTGCAGAAAGTCTTGCTGCATTACCACCATATCTTGTACCAACAAAATCTGGAACTGTGTAACAGCCAAATTTTCTTAAGTAAGGTGCTAATAAAGTAGACACAAGTATATATCCACCTGTCCATCCAACTAGAAGCGCCATATATCCATAGCCTTTAAAGTAAATACCACCTGCCATTGCAACGAATGATGCACCAGACATCCAGTCTGCTGCAGTAGCCATTCCGTTAAATACAGTAGGTACTTGTCTCCCTGCTACGTAGTATGCGTCCATTTGAAGTGTACGTGATAACCAACCGATTATCGCATAGATAGCAATGGTGAATACAACAAATGCAATTCCTATTGCTTTTGCAGTCATTCCCATTTGTTCAGCAATCGCCATCAATATTATGAATCCTATAAAACCACCCGTATAGATTCCATAAACTTTTGGTAGATTGTCTATAAATTTACCTTTTATCATTAGCTATCCTCTCTTTCAGTGAAACCAAACTCTTCATCTATCTTCTCTTGTCTACCCGCAAACCAGAAATTCAAAATTACAAATGCTAATAATGAACCCTGACATGTCATATAATACGACAGTGGATAACCAAAAGGTCTGAAGCTAGATGCTTCCATTTCAGTTCCGAAAAAAAAGATGCCAATTGAGAATACAAACCAGATTGCTAAAGTAACGAATAATAGCCCCCTAGTTTTTTCCCAGTGTTTTGTTTTGTTTGACATTTATCTCTCCCTATATAGTTAAAAAAGGAACAATACTTATAATGAGATGGATTGAAACCCTTTAAAAAGCTCGAATTCATTAGGTTTTTATAATATATAACAGTTATAGGTAGGTAAAATTGTTAAAATATAAACTTAAAATAAAAGACATTAAGCTTGAAGATATTAGAGTTTATTTATTTGCTTTATTTAAGGGAATACTTCCAAAGAAAAAAATTAAGAATATTGAAGACCTTACATTGTTTATTCAAACAAAATCAGCCTGGGTATCGCAGGTTACTTTATATAATTATTTAAAAACAAGAATGGGCACAAAGTGGGTACTGCACTTTGATGATGAAGTATTTTTAACATCAATTAACAGGGCTAAATGGAACATTTATTCTATAGCCCTTCAAGACCTTACTTTTTACAGCCTGTCATACCTGAGTGTTTTTCATAATTATAATGATATGGATAAGGCTAATCATATTTATAATGAAATTTTGACTAAAGAAACTGAAAATGGAATGCCTGAAGAAATTATTTTTCAAGCAAAAGAAAAATTTAAAGAACGATTAGAAAAGATTGATTGGAATACATATTATAAGTCTTGGCCATTCAATGAAAGTGCACTCACATTATATAAATGGGCTCCAGTAGCTGAAGAATTAAAAACTTTAGATAGAAAAATAGTTTTAAACTCTATGATTTTAAAATGGGATAATATTAAAGATGAGTTTCAAAAATTAATTAGTATTTAAATGTTTTTTCTATTGTCTACTAAACTTTGAACGACACTTGGGTCAGCTAAAGTTGAAGTATCACCTAATTGATTATGCTCGTTAGCTGCAATCTTTCTTAAAATTCTTCTCATGATTTTTCCAGATCTTGTTTTTGGAAGTCCAGGTGAAAAATGAATAATATCAGGTGTTGCAAGTGGTCCAATTTGTTTTCTAACCCAAAGTTTAAGATCTCTTTCAAGATCTAAATCTGAATTTTCTCCTAAATTTAAAGTAACATAGCAGTATAAACCATTACCCTTGATATCATGAGGATATCCAACAACTGCAGCTTCAGCAACTTTTGGATGGGCAACGAAAGCACTTTCAATTTCAGCAGTTCCCAAATTATGACCAGATACAATAATTACATCATCAACACGTCCTGTGATCCAGTAGTATCCATCTTTATCTCTTCTAGCTCCATCGCCTGTAAAATATTTTCCATCAAATTGAGAAAAATAAGTATCAATGAATCTTTGGTGGTCACCATAAACAGTTCTCATTTGTCCAGGCCATGACTGTGAAATGCACAGTCTTCCTTCACCGGCACCTTTTATTTCTTTTCCATTTTTATCAACTATAGAAGGCTTAATCCCATAAAAAGGTTTAGATGTAGAGCCAGGTTTTAAATTCATAGCTCCTGTTTGTGGACTAATTAAAATTCCGCCCGTCTCTGTTTGCCACCAAGTATCAACTATTGGACATTTAGAATTTCCAACCGTTTTATAGTACCACATCCAAGCCTCTGGGTTGATGGGCTCTCCGACAGTTCCTAATAATTTTAAAGATTTTCTTGAAGTTTTTTTAAAAGGCTTGTCTCCCTCTCTCATTAAAGCCCTAATAGCAGTAGGCGCTGTATAGAAAATATTAACCCTATACTTATCTATTATCTGCCACCACCTTGAACTATCAGGATAAGTTGGAACACCTTCAAACATTATTGTTGTTGCGCCATTAGCAAGAGGTCCATAAATTATATAACTATGACCCGTTACCCAGCCAATATCAGCTGTACACCAATATATATCTTTTGGCCTATAGTTAAAAACATACTGATGGGTCATCGAAGCATAAACCATATAACCACCTGTTGTATGTAAAACTCCTTTTGGTTTTCCAGTGGAACCAGAAGTGTAAAGAATAAATAAAGGATCTTCAGCATTCATTTCTTCAGGTTCACATTTATTTGGTACATCTTTAATTAAATCATCATACCAAATATCTCTTCCTTTAACCCAGCGAACTTTATTACCTGTTCTTTTTACGACTATACATTTTTTAATACCGTGGCATTTTTCTAATGCTTCATCTGTAATTTCTTTTAAAGGAATTGTTTTGCCAGCTCTTATCCCTTCATCAGCAGTGATAATATATTCTGACTCACAATCGTTTATTCTTGTAGTAATAGATTCAGCTGAAAACCCACCAAAAATAATAGAATGAACAGCACCAATTCTTGCACACGCAAGCATCATTACTGCAAGCTCTGGAATCATAGTTAAATAAATTGTAACTCGATCACCTTTTTTAATACCTAGTTTCTTCAAACCATTTGCAGCCTTTGAGACCTGAGTATGCAATTGTTTATATGAAATTTTTTTAGTATCTTTTGGATCATCGCCAACCCAGATAATTGCAGTCTTGTCTTTTTTATCTTTAAGGTGACGATCTATACAATTTGCCGAAGCATTTAATGTTCCATCTTCATACCATTTAATTCTAACTTCTTTTTTACTGTATTTAACATTTTTAATTTTTTTATATGGTTTAATCCAAGTTATTCTTTTTCCTTCAGTTTTCCAAAACCCATCGTTATTTTTAATTGAGTCAGAATATTTTTTTTGATAGTTTGTTTTATTTACTAAAGCACTTTTTACCCACTCGGGTTTAGTTTTAATAATTAGCTCTTGGTCTATAATCTTATTAGAAATTTTTTTTTTAACTTTAGGTTTTATTTTATTTTTTTTTGGCATGAGCCCTTTAAGTATTACTCATCTTATTTAAGATTTTCCAGCTTTTTGAGTCTATTGGCATAACTGAGAGTCTACTCTGTTTAATAAGTGATAAATGACTAAGTGCCTTAGTTTTTTTTACCTCTTCAAGAGTGACATTTTTTTTTAATTTTTCTTTAAATTTTACCTGAACGGCTACAAAACGTCCATCCTTGTCAGTTTTATCTAAGAAAGCTTCTTTAATCACCTCAATTATACCAACAATTTCTTTTCCAATATTTGAATGATAGAAAAAGCAAAGATCTCCCTTCTTCATACCTCTTAAATTTTTAGCTGCTTGATAGTTTCTCACCCCATCCCAAGGAGCGCCTTTCGTACCAGCCTTTTTTTGTTGATCAATTGACCAAACATCAGGCTCTGATTTCATTAACCAGTATTGCATTACAATCTCACTCCTGCACCTTTTAAGAAAGCAGCATCTTCATCTAGGGGCCACCTAGGTTTTGCTGGGTGATCAAGCTCACTAAACTGTTTTAATTTAAATTTTTCTAAACCAACCATAGCAATCATTGCTCCATTATCTCCACATAAATTTATAGGTGAAAATATTGCCTCAAAGTCTTCTTCTTTACAAAGGTTAGTTAGCACTTCTCGAATTCTTTTATTTGCTGCAACTCCACCTGCAACCACAAATTTATTTTTATTTGATTTATTCATTTTTTTAAATTCTTCGAAAGCAATTTTACTTTTCTTATATAGTATTTCTTCAACAGTTCTTTGAAAAGATGCTGCTAAATCATACTTTTCTTGATCAGTCTTAATTTGTTTTGAGATTTTTAAAACAGCAGTTTTTAATCCTGCAAATGATAAATTGCAGCCACCTCTGTGAAAAATTGGTTTGGGTAATTCATATTTTTTTGAATCACCTTTTTTTGCATATACTTCAATTTGGGGTCCACCAGGAAATTCTATGCCTAATAATTTAGCTGTTTTATCAAAAGCTTCACCAACAGCATCATCAATAGTTGTTCCTAATCTTTTATAATTTCCCAAACCTTGAACACTTAAAAATTGAGTATGTCCTCCAGAAATTAAAAGTAACAGATAGGGATAATTTAATTCAGAATTTAGCTTAGGACTTAATGCATGACCCTCTAAATGATTAACCGCTATAAAAGGTTTGTTAAGTGAAGAGGCCACTGCTTTTCCAAAGCTTAAACCAACAGACAGACAAACTATAAGACCGGGCCCAGCAGTTGCTGCTATAGCGTCTACATCTTTCATCTTTATTCCACTTTCATCAATTGCTTTTTTTGTGATTAAATCTATTTTTTCCATATGAGATCTTGCAGCAAGCTCTGGAACAACTCCGCCAAATTCTTTATGAACATCAACTTGGCTTGAAACAATACTTGATAAAATTGTTGGCATACCTTGTTCATTTTCAGTTATGATAGAAGCAGCTGTTTCATCACAACTTGATTCAATTCCTAGAATTATTGGCTTTTTATTCATTAAATTAGTTTTTATTAATAATACAATCTCAATATAAATATGAAGTATAAAGCAAATAAATGAAAAATAAAAAAATTATTATAGGCTCAAGAGGAAGTAAATTAGCACTGATCTATGCTGAAAAAGCTAGGAGAAAAATCTTAAGCCATGCAAAAGATTTTGGAATTGAAGAAGTATCTATTAAAGAAATTGTTACCAAAGGCGATCAAGTTCAAGATAAAAGATTATCCGAAGTGGGTGGTAAGGGTCTTTTCTCAAAGACCATAGAGGTTGAATTATTAGATAATAAAATAGATATAGCCGTACATGCATTAAAAGACATGCCTTCTGAAGAAACGGAGGGGTTGCTAACAAATTGTTTTTTAGAAAGAAACGATCCAAGAGAAATTTTAATTAGCAAAGATAACAAACATTTAAAAGATTTAGCACTAAATTCAATTATTGGAACTTCTTCATTTAGAAGAGAATTTCAGATTAAAAAAATAAGAGATGACCTTGAGTGCAAATTAATTAGAGGAAACGTTGATACAAGAATAAGAAAGCTTAATGAAAATTTGTATGATGCAATTATTTTATCTTATGCTGGGATTGATTCTTTAGGATTAAATCAAAAAATATCTCAAACCTTTTCTACTTCAGAAATTATACCTTGTGCAGGGCAAGGAGTTATTGCTTTGCAATGTAGAAATAATGATGAAGAGCTAATTGAGTTATTAAAAAGTATTAACCACCAATCAACACATAATTCTATAAAGGCTGAAAGAAATGTTTTAAAGATTTTAGAGGGAGACTGTGAAACAGCGGTAGGAGTATTTGCTAATATTGATGGTGATAAAATTAACCTTGAAGCAGAACTTTTTTCATTAGATGGCAGTAAAAGGTTCCACTTAAAATCATTTGAAAGTGTAAATAAAGCAGAAGAATTAGGAATAGAGATGGGAAAAACTCTTAAAAAGATGTCTAATAATTCTTACAAAAAATAATATGCATATTCTGCTCACACGACCCCTAGAAGATTGTCATGAAATGATATTAAAATTTCAATCACTGGGTCATGAGATATCTCATTTACCTTTAATTAATATTGAAGGTTTAAAATATGAGCCTCTAAATTATTCTGAATTTAAAGGAGTTATTTTTACAAGCGCTAATGCAATTAAATTTTTGGATATAAAAAATATTGATAAAAAATTAAAATGTTTTTGTGTAGGAAATGCAACTGAAAAAAAAGCCAGAAGTAATGGTTTTCAAAACGTTTTTGCAGCCGAGGGAAATGTGAATAATTTAAAAGAATTAATTTTACAAAATTTTAACTCCTCAGAGGGAAAGTTGCTTTATGTTAGTGGAGAAATAATATCTAGCAATTTAGATAGTGAGTTAATTTCAAATGGTTACACTACAGAACGAGTAATTAATTATAGAGCCAATCCAATCGAAAAATATGATGAAGACTTTATTAAAAAACTAAAATTGAAAATGCCTGAAATCACCTACGTTTATTCACAAAATAGCGCCATTAATTTTTTAAAAATGATAAAAAACTATCAGCTAGAAACCCTATGGATGAATACTAATTTAATGTGTATTGGTGAAAAAACCTCTTCAATACTTAATGAAATTAAATGGAAAAAAATTTTTCTTTTTAACCCTGGAGAAGAAGAATTTTTGCTATATAAAATTTAATTATGGACATATTTAGTAATTTTAGTGACCTGTTTATTTCTGTTTGGTCTAAAGGAATTCGTGGAGTTGATATTTTTCAAATATTAATTGGCATTGGGATATTTTTTATTTTTTTAATTTTTAGAGGAATAATAAGTAAAGTTATCATTAAAAGACTAGAAGCCATTGCAAAGAAAACTACAAATAAATTAGATGATACTTTTGTTCATGCAATGGTAGGACCCGCTAGGTTTTTACCAATTGTTTTAGGTTTTTTTATTGCAAGTTATTATATGTCTTTTGGTGAGGATGCTAGAGCTATCGTTGATACAATCAATCGAACCTTAATAACAATTTTAATTTTTTGGTTAATCCATCAAATTGTCGAGCCAATTTCTTATATATTAAGTGGGTTAGATAAAATGTTAACCCGTGAGTTAATTGGCTGGATTATTAAATCATTAAAAGTTTTAATTTTTATTTTAGGATTAGCTGCCGTTCTTGAGCTTTGGGGAATAAAAATAGGACCAATTATTGCAGGACTTGGTTTATTTGGTGTTGCGGTTGCTTTGGGTGCGCAAGATTTATTCAAAAATTTAATTTCAGGAATTTTAGTTTTAGTAGAAAAAAGATTTAAGATTGGAGATTGGATTTTAGTAGAAGGTATCATTGAAGGTATTGTTGAGAAAATTGGTTTTAGATCAACAGTTTTAAGAAAGTTTGATAAGTCTTTAGCTATAATTCCAAATTTTCAGTTTGCTGAAAATGCAGTTATTAACATTAGTGAAACGACCAACTGGAGAATAGATTGGGCAATCACTCTTCAATATGACACTACGGTTGAGCAATTAAAAAAAATAAGAAATGAAATTGAAACCCACATCAAGAAAAGTGATGATTTTGATAATGCTGTAGGAATTGCAGTACGAGTTGAAAAGTTTTCAGACAGCTCTATAGATATGAGAGTTAGATGTTTTACTACCTCTAATAGTTTTAGTACATGGTTAGAGGTTAAAGAAAAACTTGCAATTGAAATTAAACAGATTGTAGAAGGAAACAGTGCAGCTTTTGCCTTCCCAAGTCAGTCAATTTATATTGAGAAAAAATGATAGCTATTTTTTACTTAGCTCTTCAAATATTAAAACTCTATTCCTACGTAGTTTTGGCTAATGTTGTAATTAGCTGGCTAGTTGCCTTTAATGTTTTAAATACCCAAAATAGATTTATTTATTCCATTTTAGATATGACTTATCGACTAACAAATCCAGCTCTTAATAAGATAAGACGATTTCTTCCTAATTTAGGATCACTAGATATTGCACCAGTAATATTACTATTATTGATTTGGTTTATAGAAATGTGTATGAAGTTGTACATTGCACCAATGATTTTTTAAGGAAATTTTATGATTTTAATAGATGGAAAAAAAATAGCAGCCGAACTTAGAGAGGAATTAAGACAAGAGGTTGTAGAGCTAAAAGCTAAACACAATAAAATTCCAGGACTTACAGTAATTTTAATTGGAGATATGGCTCCTAGTCAAATTTATGTTCGTATGAAAGAAAAAGCTGCGAATGAAGTAGGGTTAAAGTCTGAAGTAATTAGATACCCAGAAGCTGTAGAAGAAAAAATAGTGTTAGATAAAATTGAAGAACTAAATAAAGATGAAAGCATTTCAGGAATTTTAGTTCAATTACCTTTACCAAAACATATCGATAAACAAAAAGTTATTGAAACTATTTTACCAGGAAAAGATGTAGATGGATTTCACCCGATGAATGTTGGAAATCTTTCATCAGGTTATGAAAGTTCAGTGCCTTGTACTCCCTTAGGATGTTATTTAATGATTAAAAAAATTGAACCAAATTTAACTGGAAAAAAAGCTGTTATGATTGGTAGATCAAATTTAAATGGTAAACCAATGGCACAGTTACTTTTAAAAGAAAATTGTACGGTTACGATAACTCATTCAAAAACTAAAGATTTAAAAGCAGAATGTTTAGAAGCAGACATTATAGTTGCTGCCGTAGGTATTCCAGAACTTGTAAAAGCAGACTGGGTTAAAAAAGATGCAATCGTAATTGATGTGGGGATCAATAAAACTGACAATGGTATAGTGGGAGATGTTGCATTTGATGAAGTTTCTAAAGTTGCAAGAGCTTTAACACCTGTTCCAGGTGGAGTAGGGCCAATGACAATCGCCTGCCTGTTAAAAAATACTATTGAGTGTTTTAAAAGATCTCAAAAATAAAAAATCTTAGTATAAGTGAAAAAATTTTTAATTTTCTTATTCTCAATTATTATTTATAACTCTTCATTAATGGCTATGGAAAAAAAACCTTATCATCACTTACCAGATGGAACATTTAGAAACCCAGAAGGATCACCTATAAGATCTAAAGATGTTAAATTTTCATACAGACAATTTACTAAAGAAAAGAAAAAAATAGATCTAACAGTTCCAAAAGATCATGTTGTTGATAAAGAAAAAGTTTTATCTGATTTAGAAAAATATAAAGATGAAGATTATATTGCTTGGATTGGTCACGCTACTTACTTAATTAAGCTAGGTGATACAACGATTATAACAGATCCTGTTTTTTCAAAAAATGCAGGTCCTTT
>CAJQTK010000002.1 GCA_905620495.1 uncultured Candidatus Pelagibacter sp.
AATCAATATTAGTGATAATTTCATTTTGTATCTTATAAATTATTTTTGACTCTATTGAATAAGTGAAATTAAAAAAGAATATAGATATTATTATATAGAAAAATATTTTCATTATTTTTATTTGAAAATCATTTTATCAGGCGAAAAAGTTGCAAGTGGAATAAGCGTAATAGAAAAAAATAACTCCTCTTCTGGTTTTATGTCCGCATCATTATAATAATTTTTTTTATATTGAATACCTGCAATTAAACAGTCATTTTTATATTCATATATTAAATCATAATATTCTGTTAAGTTTAGATTTCTATTTCTTCTTGTTATAAACGATAAAGAATTTGTTTCATCAAAATTATATTTAGTTTTATTTTCAAGTACATCTGTATTTCCCAAGACACCTCTTTCTTGCAAAAAATTAAATTGTGTTCTGAAGTTATGAAAATCAAATATCGTATCTAATGAACTATACTCAATTGTATTTAGATCGTCTTTAATTGAAAAATCATAGTTCATAGAAAATATACTATTTACCGTGTAGCTTAATTGACCAAAGATGTTTGATTTTTTTTTATTTAAAGTGCTATTCTGTGGTATACTGGTTTCTTCTTTGTTTCTAAAAACAGTAGCCATTTTTAATTCTAGGAAATCTTCAATCTCCTTAATATCATTTTTAGAAGTAATTTTATTCTTTTTAAAATCAAAACCAATTGTTAGAGAATCTCCCCCCTCTAATGAATTGTCCAACGCTAATCTATTATCATTGTAAATATTATTCATATCTATTGTTCTTTCTAACGTATTATTATTCTTCACGTCATGTGGATTAAATTTAAAAGATAATTTTGGTTCAAAATAATTTATACTCTTTTCATTATTCTTCATTAATGGCAATGAAGTGTTAAAAATATAAGAAGTCATTAGATTAGATTGAGCACTATTTTTGTACAAAGTGCTTTTCTTTCCAAGTGTATTCATGTTTTTTATTGAGATGCCATAGTTACTTTTTATACCTGTATCAAAATATTTATTATAAGAGTTAAATTGTAAATCATTAGAAACAACGGTTGAAAGATTATTTGTTGAAGTTAGCGTGTTACTTCCGCTTGTATTGAAATTAAAACTGCCATTTAGGTTTGGGACATTAAAATCTTTAATAAAATTGTAATTAGGTAATACATGCTGATATCGATCGTTATTTAAGCCAGCTAAAGTTTCATATTGCTCAAGACTTGTTGTAAAATAGTAGTTTTCACTTTCTAGTTCTAATTTTATTATTGATTCAAGGACGTCATTATCACCGTCAATCAAAGGTGATGTTAAGTTAAACACCTTTAAATAATTATCATTGGAAACTTTTTCAAATTGTATATCAAGCTTGCTAGTTAGAAATTTTTCTAAATCAAGATCTATAAAACTTTTTAAAAAAAAATGGGTTCTGTTATCTTTTTTATCATCTAAACTTGAATCATGTCCTTTAGCAAAGCTAAAATCCACTATAGAGAACGATTTTTTAGATTTTTGTCTGAATTCATTTTGTAACACAAATTTATCAGCTCCAAATATTCGAGGTTTTATGGTTATATCTTTGTTATCAGACATAACGTGGAAATAAGGAGTGTAAATAGAACTACCCAAATTAGCAGAACTTCCAAGTGCTGGGCTTAAAAATCCAGACTGTCTTGTTACACTAGGGTCTGGGTGAAAGAACTTAGGAAAATAAGCAACAGGAAAATCATAAATTTCTAACCAGGCATCTTTATAAATAATTTGTTTTTTTACTTTATCATGTCTAATTTTTTTTGATTTAATTTTCCATGGCGGGCATTTATCATTATTTTTACAAGAAGTAAAAATACCCCGTTCAAAATAAGTATTAAATTCATCGCTGTAAGCAGTAGCTGCACTTAACCGTGGGTCATTTTTCTTATTACCAAATAATGATTTATTAAATTTTACCTTAACATCTTTAGATAAAAATTTATTATTTTTTAAATCAATAAATACTGTTTCAAAAAAAAATTCATTACTATCTTGCTCTAAATAATTTGTAATAATTTCAACATTTTTTCCTTTTAGTACCTCTTTATCTATGGAGTATTCAAATTCATTAAGAGTATAAAGGTTATTGATTTTATCATTAATTATAGTTTGCTTTAAAGAAGACAATAAGAGCTTATCTCTAAGTAAAATAATATTAGAACCGTTGATGGTATATTTTTTTTCAATAATAATTTTTGTTTTACCTACTGTAAAAATTTTTTCTTCATCTTTTAAGTAAACAATATTTTCTGCATCAATTATTATATCATTTATAGTATCGATTAATTTAACATTCCCAAATGCTTCTAGTTGATTAATTTTTTTTTGATATTTAAAATTATCTGAAATTAATTTAATTCCATTATTAGTAACTATATCCCCTCTTTTAATTCCTTTGTAAATATTACCATTATTTGTAATTTCTATTTCTGAGATCTGAAAAGTAAATTCTTCAGAAAACAATTGGTTGAAATAACAAAGATTTAAAAACAGAGAAAATATAGTTATATAAAATTTATTTTTCATTTATTTTTATTATAGAAGTGATATTTATTATTGATAATATAATTAATGGAAGAAAAATCGACAAAGTTAAAGGTATTTTTTCACTTGTACCCAATATATTAAAGAAATAATTTATATAATAAATAATTACAGACAAGAGAATACCAAAAATAATTCTAAATAATAAATTTCTCCTATAACCAATATTAAACATAATTATTGAAGATAGCACAACTAGCAATGTTAAATAAAAAGGGTAAGAAATTATTTTGTATAAGTGGGAATCGATTTCAATTATTGAATAATTTAAAGACTTGTAGCTACTTCGAAGTTCAAAAAGTTCAATAATTGAAAGTGTAGATAACTGTGAAAATAAACTGTTAATTTTTTCAAGATCAAAATTTGAATTTAATTTAATACTATCAAGTGTGAATGTGTTGTTTTGAATGGATATTTTTGGCATTAAAACTAACCATTCTTTATTAGAAATGTTAACTTTTTTACTTTGAATTATTCTAACTAATTCATAGTTGTTATCTAATTGTGTTATCAAAACATCCAATAAAAAAGAACCATCTATTGTTTTTGCATTTATGATGTTTATTTCTTCCTTTTTTTCATCTCTAATCCATAAGCCATTTTCAGTTATTACTGCTAGATACTTATCGTCATTAGAATAATTGTTTTTAATTTCAATATAAGTTTTTTTTAACACTGAAGAGAAATTATAAAAAAAGATTATACAAATAAAACCAACAATTAGTGAGAAAATTGAAATTAATTTAATCAAGGTGTGGTTAGTAACTCCTGAATATTTGAAAATTTCAAGCTCATT
>CAJQTK010000003.1 GCA_905620495.1 uncultured Candidatus Pelagibacter sp.
ACAAAATTGTTTATGCTTTTGATAGAGACATAAAATTAAAAAAAAATTTAATAGCTGAAATTAAAAGAACTTGGCCTCATGTAAAAAAACTTTTCAATAAAAAAACACTTAATCTTAAAAATTTTAAATATTTTACATCTATTGAAGAAGTTTTAAGAGATGCAGATTTTATTCAAGAATGTGCAAGTGAAAATTATTCTTTAAAAATTAAATTAATGAAAACTATTGGAAAATTCGCAAAACCCAATGCAATTATTTCATCTAGTTCTTCTGGATTACTGCCAACAAAAATTTATTCAAAATGCAAAAATCCAGAACGTGGAATGATTGGACATCCATTTAATCCTGTTTATATGTTGCCAGCAGTAGAAATTGTACCTGGAAAAAAAACAACAAAGAGATGTTTAAATAAAGCTAACAAATTTTATAAATCAATTTCTATGAACCCAATTATGGTTAAGCATGAATTACCAGGTTATTTATCTGACAGATTGCAAGAAGCTTTATGGAGAGAAGGGCTACATATTATTAATGAAGGTCATGCAACTACAAAGGATTTGGATAGAGCAATTGAAGATGGACCTGGTTTAAGATGGTCACTGATGGGTACTTTTTTAACTTTTCATTTGGCTGGTGGAAAGAATGGAATGAAACATATGTTAGAGCAATTTGGACCTGCTTTAAAACTTCCATGGACAAAATTAAAAGCTCCAAAATTATCAAATAAATTGATTAATAGATTGGTTGAAGGAACTAAAAGACAATCTAAAGGAAAATCAGTTACGCAAATTTCAAATATTAGAGACGAATATTTGGTTGAACTTCAAAAGCTTAGAAAGAAATACGAAAAAAAATTAAGATAAATTAATCATTTCTTTCTGTGTGACCATCCACAGAGATTACTTGTCCAGAAACTTTACTTGAGTCATCTGAGATTAGAAAAGAACACATTTTTCCAATATCTTCTTCTAAGATCCATTGTTTCATTGAGCTCATCGAAACAAAATCTTTTTCAATTACTTTTGTTGAAACTTTAGTAAATTTTGCTTTATCTCTTATTACTCTTTTCATTCTATCGCCCTTAATAGTTCCTGGACAGACAGCGTTTACTCTTATATTGAATTTTCCAAGTTCCATAGCCAATGTTTTTGTGACACCAATTATTGCCCATTTGCTTGCGGCATAAGGAGAACGTAATGGAAAACCAAGTATACCAGCTGTTGATGAGATATTAATTATTGAACCATTTTTAGATTTTTTAATTAGAGGAATAGCTTTTTTTGTAAAATAGAAGTGGCTATTAACATCTACATGCAAAGTATTTTCCCAGTCTTTTGATTTTAATTTTTCAAGAGATCCTGTGGGTCCTGCTATGCCAACGTTATTAATTAAAGCATCAATTTTTTTTGTTTTTTTTTTAACTTTCTCAAAAAAATCAGAAACTTGATATTCATTGGATGCATCACAAAGATAAGCGAATAATCTTTTATTTTTTAATGGATGTTTATTTAATTTATTAAGAGATTTACTATCTATATCACAAAGATAAACATAAGCACCTCTAGCAAGACAAATCTTTGCTGTTGCTAAACCTATTCCTGAAGCACCAGCAGAAATGATAATTTTTTTATTTTTAAGGCTTGTAAGCACCATTGGTATTGGTTTTTGTCAAAGCTTTAGATAATACTTTTTCAGTAATATATCCTTTTATATTTCCATCATTATCAACAACCTCAACAGTTGCAGGAGTTAAACAAACTTGAGGTAAAAATTCATCCAAAAAATCATTTTCATTTACTTTAATTATATTTGATTGTTTTTCGCCATTTTTTTTAAAATCTTCTGGAGTTAACATAATTATTTTAGCTTTAATTACTTTTGCACGATTTACATCTTTAACGAATGCAGCCACATAATCATCAGCAGGTTTCATAATAATATCTATTGGTGTTCCTACTTGAACTAGCTTACCATGATTTAAAATTCCTATATGATCTCCTAATCTTAATGATTCATCTAAATCATGAGTAATGAATACTATTGTTTTTTTCAATTCTGTTTGTAAATTTATAAGCTGTTTTTGCATGTCACTTCGAATAAGTGGATCTAGTGCACTAAAGGCCTCGTCCATCAACATGATGTCAGTATTTGTTGCTAATGCTCGAGCAAGACCAACTCGTTGTTGCATTCCTCCAGATAATTGGTTTGGATATTGATGCTCAAAACCATTTAAACCAACCGCCTCAATTTTTTCCATAGCAATTTTATTTTTTTCTTCTAGTTTCTTTCCTTGAACTTCAAGGCCGTAGCCAACATTCTCTATAACAGTTTTATGAGGAAACAACCCAAATCTTTGAAAAACCATACTCATTTTATGTCTTCTAAATTCAATTAAATTTTTTTTATCCAGATCCATAACATTTGTACCTTCAACCAATATATCTCCAGATGTTGGATCAATTAATCGATTGATGTGGCGAATTAAAGTTGATTTTCCTGACCCTGATAAACCCATGCATACAAATGTTTCACCTTCTTCTATATTAAGAGAAACATTATCAAGTCCAACTGTATGACCAGTTTTTTCTAATATTTCTTCCTTTGTTGCACCTTCTTGAACCATAGGAAGCACTTTTGAAGGATGTTCTCCAAATATTTTATATACATTTTTAATTTCAATTTTTGACATTAGAAATTAATTTTCTTTTTAGGTTGTGTTCTTTCTTGCATTTTTTCACCATATGATTGTGTAATTCGGTCAAAAATTATTGCAAGAAGTACTATTGCTATTCCAGCTTCTGTTGCCATTCCTACATTAAGCTGTTGTAAGCCTAACAAAACTTCATCACCAATACCTCTAGTTCCAATCATTGAAGCAATTACTACCATTGCTAAAGACATCATAGTGCATTGGTTTATTCCTTGCATAATATTTGGTAAAGCCAAAGGAATTTGAACCCCCCAAAGAGTTTGTTTTTTACTAGCACCAAAAGCTTCTGATGCTTCAATTACCTCTTTGTCAACTAGTCTTATACCAAGATCAGTTAATCTAATAAGAGGAGGAACAGCGTAAACAAAAATTGCAATTATTGCTGGCACAGCTCCTAATCCGAACAATAGAATGCCTGGAATTAAATAACAAAAACTTGGAATTGTTTGCATCAAATCAAGTATAGGCAATAATGCATTTCTTACTTTTTTATTTCTTGCCATAGCAATTCCAACAGGAATTCCAATCACTATACAAAGAAGCATACCAATCACCACTATACATGTTGTCATAATACATTTGTCCCAATATCTCGGACTTAGAAAACCAAGAAAGAAAGTACAAAAAGCTACCAAAACAGTAGTTTGAGTTTTTCTTCCACTTGCAAAATAAGTAATTGTAATAACTATTGCAATGACGAGAGGCCAAGGCAAATCAACTATAGAATTTCTCATTGATGTGTATAAGCCAAGTAAAAAATTATTTATTCCTTCAAAAAACATTCCATAATTTACAATTAACCAATCAAAACCAGAATTAAGAGGTTGCATTAATGGGAAATCAAGCCACTTAGGCCAATCATTTAACCAAGAGAAATCTTTAAATATATCTGTGTAATGTTCAGGCTTGTATCTTGGTTTAGCTGATCGATAGCTAATTATAATAACAGATACAGAAATTACAAAGTAAACAAAATATTTTAAATAAGTTTTATATTTTTTCATATTTTTTCATATTTTTGCTTAAAAAAATCAAGAGCCCTTTTCAGGGCTCTTGACGAAATTATTTATTATTATAAATTAAAGCGAAGCTTTAACTTTTGCAGCAACATCTGCAGGCATCCATTCTGTCCAAGCGCTAGATCCTTGTAAAAAGTCTTTAGCAGTTGCTTCAAGATCACCATCCGCAGTCATATAGAAACCAAGTGCCTTGTTAACTTCAGCTGTTGGCACTGAATACTTTTTAACAAAATCAATGATTGGCTTGTTTGCAGGATCGTTTGCAAATTTAGTCGTTGCAGATTTTGTTAAAGACATATCTACGAAAGCAGAAGCACATGTATCTTTATATGCATCTGGACCATTTGCTTTAATGTCTTCTACCACTACCATCATTTTAGTCCAACAAGCATTGTCGTATGCAGGTTCTTTAAGTTGAACTAGATCTACTTTGCCCATCAAACCTGTCGGTGTCCAATAATATGTAAATACTGGTTTCCCTTTTTTAAATGCACCAGCAATTGCAGCATCTAGTGCTCCACCAGAACCTGGATCAAAGTTAGTATAGAATTTATCTAAACCATAAACTTTGTGTTTCACCATATTAATAGTGTAGCAAGTCCATCCTGAAATACAGCTTGTCATTCTACCTTTGCCAGGAGCTTCTGGATCAGCAAATAGTTTTGCTATTTCAGGCTTCATCATATCTTCTACAGTTTTTAGATTATATTTATCTGAAGTTGCTTTATCAACATAGAACCCTTGAGTAGAAGAGGGAGTGTTAACTCCAAGTTCAACTATTTGTCCTTTTGCAACAGCTTCTTCGTGTATTTGAACAATATTATCTCTCCAAACTTCAGTAATAATATCTAATTGGCCATCGTAGTGAGCAGCCATAATAGGTGTTGTACTTCCTTTTGTTATTTCAACATCACAACCATATCCATTTTTAAGAATATAACTGACTATAGCAGTATGAACATTAGCACTATCCCAATCAAAATCTCCCAAATGTACTTTACATGCTGCATTTGCACTAGTTCCTAGTAATGAAAATGTAGATATAAAAAATGCTGAAAAGATTAATTTTTTCAAAAATTTCATATTTTTTCTCCTTCTTAAGTTAAGTTTTAATGACGGTAGTAAATAATGTATGGAGCAAACATTCAAGCATCTATTTATTTAACACAACTACAAAGTGCATTGAAAAACACTTAAAACTAAATAATCATAAGATTATGAGCAGTATTGTAAAAATAGAAAAAAAAAATAATAACTTAAATATAAAGTGGAGTGATGGAGAGGAGAGTAGTTTTAATTACTATTGGCTAAGAGACAATTGTCCAACAGCACATGATAAAGATTCAAATCATCGAATGTTTAATATTCTTGAAGTTTCAGGTAATTTAAACATTAAAAATTTTAAGGTAAATGAAGAAGGAAAGTTAGCAATTGAGTGGAGCGAAGGTGATCATACTAGCTATTATGATCCAAAGTGGTTAAGAGAAAATTGTTACACAATTAAAAATAAAAAGAAATATCTCTCACCCTATAAACTTTGGGATAGTTCTTTACAAAATAATTTAAAATCAATTGAAATTGATTATAATGAAATTCTTAATTCAGAAGAAGGTTTGGTTAAATGGTTAGAACTTTTGCATTATATCGGAATTGCAATTGTAAAAAATGCGCCAGTTGAAAAAAATTCAGCCTTTAAAATATTAAATAGAATTAGCCACACAAGAGAAACCTTTTTTAAAACCCCCTTTGAGGTGATCAATATCCCAAAACCAAATAATTCAGCTTACACCGCACACACATTAAGAAATCATATGGATTTACCCTGGTTTGAAAATCCTCCAGGATATCAATTTTTACATTGTCTAATTAATTCAGCCAAGGGAGGAGACTCAGCAGCAGTGGATGCTTTTGCAGTAGCAGATTATTTAAGAAAAAATGAAAAAGACGTCTTTGACCTCTTGGTGGATACACCATTAAAATTTAGAGACAAAGATTACACACAAAAAGCTATTAGAAGTTTTTATGCGCCAGCCATCTCTTTAACAAAAGATGGTGATTACAATGATATTAGATACAGTATCGCAACATTAGACACATTGGATTGTCATCCTGATAAAATGGATGCTGTTTACAAAGCTCATCATAGATTTGGTAATCTATTACATGACGACAAATATCAAATTAATTTTAGACTAGAACCAGGTAATATATTTTCTTTTAATAATAGAAGACTTCTACATGGAAGAACAGAATTTGATCCTAACTCAGGTGAAAGACATCTTCAAGGTTATTATATGGACCGAGACGAGATTGTCGGCAGATTAAATTATTTAAAAAAATAGTTTTTATAAATTTTCAAATATCAAATTATTATTTTTGTTATATTTATGAAATTCTGATTTAGTTTTGATTGTATAAAAGTATTTTTCAATTTTTAATTCTTGAATTTTTTTACTTTTTAAAAAAATTTTATCTAATATTAAACAATCAATGTTTGTGTTTTTTGATTTTTTAATAATCTTTTTAATACTTGTTGGTGGTGAAAAAGATAAACCAACCTTGGTGCTTTTTTTAACCTTTAATAAATTGTAAATATTTTCGTGTTTAAAAGAAATAAACACGCATTTTTTATATTTAGATGTATCTTTTAATAGTTTTTTTAGAAGAGATTTTGAAAAAATTGGCTTAATTTCAATGAAAAGTGGATATCTATTTTTTGAAAATTTAAGTAGATCTTTTAAAAGTGGAATTGGCTTATTAAGCCTTGTGCTAACATCTTTAATTTTTGAATAATTTATATTTTTTACATTAAGATTTCTTTTAAAAATTCTTTTTAAGGTAAAATCATGAAAGCAAATAAATTCATTGTCTTTTGTGGCGTGAATATCAGTTTCAATCCCATACCCTTTTTTAAATGATTGTTTGAATGATTGAAGAAGATTTTCTTTATGGTGTTTGCTTACAATTCCTCTATGGATTAAGTGCATACTAATTATTTATTTTAGCAAATGCGCAAATTTTATTTCCATCAAGATCATCAGTCCCGACCATTACAAATCCAATCATGAATTATTTCCAACCTGTGACTGTTTTAACTTCTAGGTATTCTTCAAGACCCCACACTCCACCCTCTCGACCATTTCCTGATTGTCTAAATCCACCAAATGGGGTTCCTGGATCTGCAGCATTACCATTTATATATACACAACCTGATTTAAGTTTTTTTGCAACTCTATGAGCTTTTTCTTTATCTTCAGTTTGTAAATAATTTCCTAAACCATATTCAGTATTATTAGTAATTTCTATTGCCTCTTCTTCTGTCTCAAAAGGAATGATGGATAGAACAGGGCCAAAAATTTCTTTTTTTGCAATTTCCATATCATTCGTAACATTTGTAAAAATCGTTGGCTTAATAAAATAACCTTTATTTAAATTGTTTGGTAGGTCGGGCCCACCTGCTGCTAATATAGCGCCTTCTTCAATACCACTTTTAATTAGACTAATAATTTTATCATATTGTGTTTTTGAAACTACAGGACCAATATGATCTCCTTTCTTTGAGGCTATATCTACTTTTATAAGATTTGCTTCTTCCGCAGCCTCTTTAATAGCTCTTTGATAAATAGATTTTTCAACCAACATTCTTGTTGGTGCATCACATGATTGTCCAGAATTGCTCATAACGTTCCTAATTCCATCTCTAACTGCATTGGGGTAGGAGTCAGCAAAAACAATATTTCCACCTTTGCCTCCTAACTCCAAACAGACTCTTTTAATTGTTTCAGCTGCATTTTTAGAAATTAATCTTCCAGCCCTTGTTGACCCTGTAAAAGAAACCATATCAATATCAGGATGACTAGATATATGCGTCCCAACCCCAGCTCCATCACCATTAACTAAATTAAAAACCCCTTTTGGAAAATCAACTTCATCAATCATTTCAGCAAACAACATTCCTGAAATAGGAGCAATTTCTGAAGGTTTTAAAATCATTGTGCACCCAGTTGCTAATGCTGGAATAACTTTTAAAGCAATTTGGTTAATAGGCCAATTCCAAGGAGTAATCAGTCCACAAACACCAATCGGTTCATAACAAATATGGTTATTTGATTTTTCATTAAAGTGTTCGTCAAATTCAAAATCTTTAAGCCTTAGAATAAAATCTTCTAAATGTGATTGACCAGAGGCAGTTTGTACCTCTGTTGCCCAATCCATAGGTGCGCCCATTTCTAACGATATAGCTTCAGCCATTTCTCTAGACCTTTTTTTATAAACTGAGAGTAATTTTTCTAGATAGTTTAATCGGTCTTCTTTGGTGGTTTCTTTCCATGTTTCAAAAGCATTTTTAGCAGATTTAATTGCAGCATTGATATCTTCTTTTGAGCCTAAAGAAATAATCGCACATGGATCCTCATTACATGGGTTGATTACATTAAAGTCATTTGGTTTTTTTGGTTCAATCCATCGACCATTGATATAAAATTTTCTCTTATCTAGCATAATAATACTTTAACATGATAATTATATTTCATATCCTTTTTCTTCTTGTTCGTTATCAATTAATTCATCTGGAAACCCATCTGCTCTAAAATCTACATTGTTTAAGTCTTCCATTCTCTTAACAATCATTGAAGACCAAGCTCTTGAGCCATATTTTTTTTGACCATCTTTAAATATTTTTACAATTAAAGGAGAAATTTCTAAAGGTGCATTCAACTTTTTAGCTAGATTATCAAACAGACCTGTATCTTTGAGAACAAGATCCATTGTGAAATTAATATTATATGAGCCATTTAAAATTACTTGGCTCTCAGTTTCGTGAACAAATGAATTTCCAGAGGAAATAGCTATACCTTTATAAACTTTTGATAAATCTAAATTATATTTTTTAGCAACAGTCCAAGCTTCGCCAAGAGCAACTAAATGAGTAGATGCTAAATAATTTGTAATTACCTTTAAAACAGTGGCTGAACCAAGCTCTCCAGTATGTAAAACTTTTCTACCCATCACAGTTAACGCAGGTAATATTTTTTCAAAAGCATTTCTTTCACCGCCAACAAATATTGCAATATTCCCAGTTGCCGCTCTATGACAACCTCCACTTACCGGACCATCTAAAGGTATACCATCTCTTTCTTTAACTAATTTGCCCAATCTTTTTATCTCAGACTCGTCTGTTGTACTCATTTCTAGCCAAATTTTATTTTTAGAAATACCAGCAATTACACCATCATTGCCCTCCATGACTTCAGCGCAAATTTTTGGAGAGGGGAGACATGTTATTATTAAATCAACTTGTTGCACTAATTCTTTAGGAGAATTTGCAATCTCTGCACCTTTATTTTGAAAATCTTTTGTAAGATCTTCATCTAAGTCTCTAACAGTTAATTCAAATTTATTTCTCAATAAACTATTAGCAAGTTTACCACCTACATTTCCAAGTCCTATAAAACCAATCTTCATTATAATCTTATATTTTAATTAATTTTTTTTAACTAATATACTTAAGATTTTAGTTTGTTGAAATATACTCAACCTCAGAGAAACGATCTGTTGGAAAAATCCAATAAAATTCCAAGGTTTCTTTTCCAATATTTTTTAAAGCGTGTTCTGCATTTCCGGCTATATAAACTACATCACCTTTCTTAATCTCTTCAAGTTCACCAGATTTATTTAATATTCCCGTTCCATTAGTAACTACATATATTTCTGCAGGTGAATGATAATGAAGAGTCAAGTTGCCCCCTGGAGCAATTTCAGCAAAACCAAGTGAAAGTCCAGAACTTCCCATAAAATCTGCATCAATTAAGAATTTCCACCTAACGCCTGGATATTTCTCAGTTGTTGACCACTCTTGATCAGAGACAGATTTAAGGTTTTTTATAAATATCATAAAAATTCACAACTTATCAATTATTTTTTAGGTTGATCTAAAAAAGTTTTTAAAGAATCGTCCATTGCAACTTCCCAATCTGTATGATGTTTTGGGCCGACTGATCCAGTTACAGGTGAAGGAAACGACTTATTTCTATATGTCATAATATTTTCTACCTTATGGTGCTCCCATTCTTTAAAAGTTTTTCTAATTAATTCAAAATCAATTTTTGGGTAATCAGACAAAGTATGAAGTTCTTTTGTATACTCAGTTTGAAAATCAATCATTTGATCAGCACTTTCTAATTTTTCTTCTATTGATACCCATTTATTTATATCTTTTTCTATTTCTGAGTTATTTGGAATTTTAATTTTCCCCATTATAATATCTCTAGCAAACCAAGCCTGACAATCAAACATATTAAAAGTATGAAATTGATCTTGCATACCTAGGTATATTAATTTGTGATTATTTTGCCAAACCACACCTTTATACAACTTTGGTGGATATAATCTATTTCCTGTATTTAATTTTAGATCCTCAGATAAAAAAGGAAAATGATGAAGGTAACCTGTGCATAAAATTATAGCATCTGTTTCCTGCACATGACCGTCTTTGAAAATTGCTTTATTGCCCTCAAGTCTATCTAAGTGGAAAACTTCTTTCATGCCATCTGGCCATTTAAATCCCATAGGATTGTGTCGATAACCTATGGTAACACTTTTTGCTCCATACTTATGACACTGAAGAGCTACATCTTCAGCTGAATAACTGCTGCCTAAAACAACAACATTTTTACCTCTGAATTCTTCTGCATCTCTAAAATCATGAGAGTGCATTATTCTTCCGGGAAATGCTTTCATTCCTGGATATTCTGGTATGAATGGAACTGAGAAATGACCAGTTGATACAATCACATAATCGAACACGTCTTTTGAAATTTTATCATTTTTTTTATCACGATAAGTAACTTCAAAACTATTACCATCATAAGAAACATTGCTAACAGAGGTGTTAAATTTAATTTTAGATTTTAAATTTCCCTTTTTAACTCTACCTAAAATATAATCGTATAAAACTTCTCTAGGTGGAAAAGATGGAATTGGTTTTCCAAAGTGCTCATCAAATGAATAGTCAGCAAACTCTAGACATTCTTTAGGGCCGTTTGACCAAAGATATCTATACATGCTATTAGGTATAGGATCACCGTATTGATCAGATCCTGTTCTCCAACTGTAATTCCATAACCCTCCCCAATCTTCTTGTTTATCAAAACAAACTATTTCAGGTATTTTTTCACCTTTTTTTTCAGCTTGTTCAAAAGATCTCAAGGCGGATAAACCACAAGGCCCAGCACCAATAATTGCTACTTTTGTCATAAAATCACCTCTCCCTAATAAATTTATAACTGTACTTTACCAACAAAATGCTAAAAATTAATATAAAAAAATACTTTATTATGAAAAAAATTATTATTATTGGAGCTGGAGCTATGGGGTCAGCATTCTCTGTACCATGTGTGGAAAATAAAAATGATGTAACGCTCATCGGTACTCACCTTGAAGATGATTTAATAAATAATATTAAATCAAACAATAACCTTCATCCAGCTTTAAACGTAGAATTACCATCTCAACTAAAAGTAGAAAAGTTTGAGAAATTAAAACTAATTCTTGATGAGGGGGTAGATATTATTGTGGCAGGAGTAAGCTCTATAGGAGTTGAATGGTTTGTTCACCAAATAGCAAACAACTATAAAAAAAATCTTCCAATTATTTTATTAACAAAAGGTTTAGCGATAGAAGAGAACGAATTAATGACACTTTCGGATAAAATTAAAAAGCTTTTAAGAGAAAAAGGCCATACCGAAATAAATGTTTCAGCAATTAAAGGGCCATGTCTAGCAGCTGGTCTTGCAAATAAAATGAGGACAAGCACAGTTATTGCAAACCCAGATATTAAAGAAACAGAGTTATTGAAAAAAATTATATCAACTGATTATTATGCAACAGAAATATCTGAGGATCTAACAGGTGTTGAATTAGCTGGTGCAATTAAAAATATATATTCAATGTTGATTGGGGCCTCTGAAGGATTGAGCAACTCTAAAGCATCTAAAGAAATTCAGTCTAAATATTATTTAAATACATCGGCCTCATTAATTCATAGATCAATTTCTGAGATGGTTGAATTTGTTTCTCACTACGGAGGTAAAGCAGACACAGTTTATGGTTTAGCAGGTCTCGGAGATTTATATGTTAGCGCAATAGGAGGCAGAAACAGTTTAATGGGTAAATATTTAGGTGAAGGATACCTTTATAATGAAGCTAAAGAAAAGTTTATGAAAAATGTCACAGTTGAAGGTGCGCAGCTTGCTTTAGAAATTGGTCCAAAAATTTTACAAGAACTTAACTCAAAACATTTCCCACTTATGTTCAGTATGATAAAAACTATTTGTGAAAATAAAAAGTTAGAAATTAAATGGTAAAAAATATATTAATATTTGTTTTTATAGTACTAGCTATGATCGTTACCTTAAATTTTAGTGATTATAATTTAAAAAGAGCAGTTGATGCTTGTCTTGCGGGAAGTCAAAAATTATCTGAATCTAAGATAACAGATCTCAAAGAAGCTAAAAAGTTTTGCGAAGAAGAAATTAAAAAAAATAAAATCAGTAAATAGATGAAGTCAAATTGGAATTATCCAACAACTGTTTGGACTGGAGAGGATAGATCAGCTGATCTTCCAGAAGCTTGTTTGGTAGCAAAAGTTAAGAATCCATTATTTGTTACAGATAAAGATTTGGTTACTTTGCCAATGACAATTAAAACAATCAATAATCTTAAAAAAGTTTTTAAACATTTAAGTGTTTTCTCTAACTTTTCAGGAAATCCTTTTGGAAAAAATATTACGGAAGGTGTTGAGTTGTATAACAAACATAAATGTGACGGTGTTATAGCTTTTGGTGGTGGTAGTGCCCTAGATGTTGGAAAGGGAATTGCCTTTATGTGCGGTCAAACCAGACCATTATGGGATTTTGAAGATGTTGGAGATTATTGGAAAAGGGCAGATGAGAGTAAGATTTCCCCAATTATTGCAATACCAACAACTGCAGGCACAGGATCTGAAACTGGTAGGGCTTCTGCGATAGTTAATGAGGAGACGGGTGTAAAAAAGATAATCTTTCACCCAAAATTTATGCCTACGATTGTTATTTTGGATCCACTATTAACAATTGATTTACCACCTAGAATTACAGCAGCCACAGGCATGGATGCTCTAGCTCATAACTTAGAAGCATTTTGTGCGTCAGGATTTCATCCAATGGCAGACGGTATTGCATTGGAAGGCATGAGATTAATAAAAAATTCTTTATCATTAGCAGTGAAAGATGGGAAAAATATTAAAGCAAGAACTGACATGTTGGCAGCAGCAAGTATGGGCTCTACAGCATTTCAAAAAGGATTAGGAGCCATTCATTCTTTAAGTCATCCAGTAAATGCTCAATTCAATGTTCATCATGGTTTATCAAATGCTATTTTTATGCCTTATGTTTTAACATTTAATAAAAATGAAATTTCAGAAAGAATAATTTCTACATGTGATTATCTTGGTTTAGAAAAATCTTTTGATAGCTTTATAAAATGGGTTATGGATCTTAGAGAAGAATTTAACATACCCCATAAACTCTCCGATGTTATTGATGAAGAGAAGATAGATTTAGATAAACTTTCAAAAATGGCATTTGACGATCCATCTACAGGTGGAAATCCAAAAAAATTAACTAAAGAAGATATGAAAATTATGTATCAACACAGTATTTCTGGAATATTATTTTAAATGAAAGGTTTTAATATTTTAATTTGTGAGGGGAACACTCCTGAAGAAGGAAAAATTTTTCAAGATGTTGGAATAGCGACACACACAGAAAGTTTAAAAGAAAGCCTTGCCTATTATAATAAAAATTTGAGAATAGATGTTTTAAATCCCTGCTTGGAATTAAATTTAAACGAAGTTATTCCCAAATTAAAAAAATATGATGGATTAATTTGGGGAGGTAGTAGTTTAAATATTTATAATGATACTCCAGAAATAAGAAGACAAATTTCTTTTATGAAAGAGTGTTTTAAAAGTGTAAAGAAAATATTAGCAATCTGTTGGGGCATGCAAGTTGCTGTAACAGCAGCTGGTGGTGAGGTTAAAAAGGGAGTTAACGGTTCACATATTGGAATCGCAAATAATATTGAGCTAACCAATGAAGGTTTAAATAACCCACTCTACAAAGATAAAAGTAATAAATTTAATACTCCTGCATTTAATTTTGATGAAGTGGTCACTACTCCGACAGAAGCAATTCATTTGGCATCAAATAAAATTAATAAAATACAAGGTCTTAATTTTAAAAGTGGTGTTAGTGAAATTTGGGGTTTGCAGTATCACCCTGAAATTACTTATAAAAAAATGATAAATATTATCAAATTTAGAAAAGATGCCTTAATCAAAAAAAGAAATAGATTCAAAGACGAAGAAGAAATTAATAACCACATCAACTTTATTGAAGAAGAGATTAAAATTTCAAAAAAAGATTCTAGAATGCTAGAGTTAAGAAATTGGCTTAATATAATTAACTAATTTTTAAAATAGACCTTCGATTTCACCATCTTTATTCAGTTTAATAGAGTCTGCTGCTGGAACCCTTGGTAGTCCAGGCATAGTCATAACAGCCCCACAAATAACAACGATAAATTCTGCCCCAGAAGAAAGCTTAATTTCTCTAATTGGTAAAGCATGCCTTGTTGGAGCGCCTTTTAAGCTTGGATCTGTTGAAAAACTGTACTGAGTTTTCGCGATACAAATCGGGAAATCTCCATAACCAGCTTCTTCAAAGCTTTTTAATTGATTTCTAATTTTGGTATCAGCAATAACCTCATCTGCTCTGTAAATCTCTTTTGCAATTGTTTCTATCTTTTTAAATAGTGGTGTTTTACTTTCATATAAAAACTTGAATTTACCGTCATTTTTCTCACATAACCCAGCAACATGGCTTGCTAATTCTTTTGTTCCTTCGCCACCATTTGCCCAGTGTGTACAAAGACTTGCCTTAACACCAATTCCATCACAAAATTCTATTAAAGCTTTCACCTCATTATCAGTATCTTTAATGAAATGATTAACAGCTACTGCAACAGGTAGATTAAATTTTTTAACATTTTCAATATGTCTCTGAAGATTAACTAAACCTTTTTTTAAAGCTTCAACATTTTCTGTTTTCAGCTCATCTTTAGCTACACCACCATGCATTTTTAATGCTCTTATAGTTGCAACAACAACAACACAGTTTGGTTTTAAATTTGATTTTCTACACTTGATATCAAGAAATTTTTCAGCACCTAAGTCAGCACCAAAGCCTGCTTCTGTTACAACATAGTCAGCAAGTTTTAATCCAGTCTTTGTTGCAATTACAGAATTGCAACCATGTGCAATATTTGCAAAGGGACCACCATGAATAATTGCAGGGTTGTTTTCTAATGTTTGAGTAACATTAGGTCTGATTGCATCTTTTAATAATACAGTCATCGGACCTTGAGCCTTTAAATCTTTTGCATAAAGAGGTTTTTTATCTCTAGTGTAGGCAATTGTAATATTCCCTATTCTTTTTTCTAAATCTTCTAAATCATTCGATAAGCAAAAAATTGCCATGACCTCAGAGGCAACAGTTATATCAAAACCATCTTCTCTTGGAAAACCATTTGCTACACCACCTAAATTTATATTGATTGATCTTAAAGAACGATCATTCATATCCATTACTCTTTTCCAAACAATACGTCTAACATCTATGTCTAATTTATTTCCCCAATAGATATGATTGTCAATTAAAGCTGACAATAAATTATGAGCTGAAGTTATTGCGTGAAAATCTCCAGTAAAATGTAAATTAATTTGTTCCATTGGAACTACTTGGGCATATCCACCACCTGCAGCTCCACCTTTCATTCCAAAAGAAGGACCAAGACTTGGTTCTCTTAAACATACAATAGATTTTTTTCCTATTTTATTTAATCCATCACTTAAACCAACAGAAGTAGTAGTTTTTCCCTCACCAGCAGGTGTAGGTGTAATGGCGGTTACTAAAATAAGTTTTCCATCTGGCTTATCTTTTAAAGTATTTAAATATTCTAAATTAATCTTTGCGATATGTCTGCCCATAGGGCTAAATGCTGTGCTTTCATCGGGCACATTTATCTTCGCTAAAATATCATTTATAGGTTGCATTTTTGCTTCTCTAGCTATTTGAATATCTGACTTAACTTCACTCATCTAAAACTCCTATAAATTTAAATTAATATCGTGGCAGATTGATATCTTCTTTTCATAATTTTTAAAACTTCTAAAAAATAGATATAAAAAAAATAAGATCTATTTATATTGCTTTATATAAAAGTAAAAAATGCAAAAATATTCTATATTTAACCTAATAAAGAATGCCTTTTCTGGTCATCAAAATTGGGACCTAGCCTGGAAAGATGCTACTCCAAAAAAAGAATACGATGTTGTTATTATTGGTGGTGGAGGTCATGGTCTAGCTACCGCATATTATCTAGCAAAAGAGCACAATATTACAAATGTAGCTATCATTGAAAAAGGATGGCTTGGCGGTGGAAACATGGGAAGAAACACAACTATTATTAGATCCAATTATATGTACGACGACAATGCTATGTTTAGTGAGTTTGGAATGGATTTATGGAGAAAGATGAGCCAGGATTTAAATTATAACGTAATGTTTTCTCCAAGAGGAATTATTAATCTTGCTCACTCAGATGCTCAAATGAATATTTTTACCAGAAGAGGAAACTCAATGCGTTTAAATGGTATTGATGCAGTTCTTTTAAATAGAGAAGAGGTAAAAGAAATTATTCCAATGGCAGATTTTTCAGACAATGTAAGATTTCCTATTTTTGGTGGATTGATGCAGCCTAGTGCTGGAACTGCTAGACATGATGCGGTAGCTTGGGGTTATGCACGGCAAGCTGACTCAATGGGAGTTGACATAATTCAAAATTGTGAAGTAACAGGTTTTGATGTTGTAAGTGGAAAAATTCAAGGAGTAAGAACTTCTCGTGGAGATATTAAAGTTAAGAAAATTGGACTGTGTGTTGCGGGTAGTACAAATAGTTTAGCAGAAAAATTAAACATGACATTACCAGTTGAGACACACCTTTTACAGGCTTGTGTTTCAGAGCCAGTTAAACCTGTTTTAGATAGAGTTGTAACTTTTGGTGCGGGTCATTTTTACATAAGTCAGTCTGATAAAGGTGAGATGGTAATGGGAGGAGATTTAGATGGTTATAATAGTTATGCACAAAGAGGAAATCTTCCTACACTTCAACATGTTTTAACAGAAGGAATTGCAATGATGCCGTTTCTTAGTAAATTAAAAATGCTTAGAACGTGGGGTGGGATAATGGATATGTCTATGGATGGTTCGCCCATAATAGATAAAACTCATATTGAAGGATTATATTTAAACTGCGGATGGTGTTATGGTGGGTTTAAAGCGACACCCGCATCAGGATGGACATTCGCACATACAATTGCACAAGATAGAGTTCACAAATTAAATGCCGGATACAGTTTGAATAGATTTAACACAGGTCACTTACTAGATGAAAAAGGACTTGGAACTAAAACATGGATTTCATAAATGCTTCATATTAAATGCCCTCACTGTGGGATGAGATCTCAAAATGAATTTTCATATGGTGGTGATGCAACTGTTAAAAGACCAGAACTTAATAAGGAAGTTTCAGATCAAGATTGGGATAATTTTGTCTATAATAGAAAAAGCTTAAGAGGAAAACACAAAGAGCTATGGCAACATATATCAGGATGCAGACAGTGGATTAAAGTAGAAAGAGACACTGCAACTCACGAAATATTTAAAACAGTTAAAGCTAACGAAGACATTTAATATGACTCAAAATTATAGATTAGATAATATTGGATTAATAAATAGAGATAAAAAAATCTCATTTAAATTTAATGGTGTAACTTACTTTGGTTATGAGGGTGACACCTTAGCTTCAGCATTACTTGCTAATGGAGTTCATCTTATTGGAAGAAGCTTTAAATATCATAGACCTAGAGGGTTTTTTGGTGCAGGAGTGGATGAACCATACGCAATTGTTCAATTATACAGAAATAATGAAACTGAACCGAATGTAAAGGCTACAGAACAAGAACTCTTTGAAGGCTTGGAAGCAACAAGTGTTAACTGTTGGCCAAGTGTTAATTTTGATATTGGTGCTATCAACAATTTATTAAAAATATTTCTTCCAGCAGGATTTTATTACAAGACTTTTATGTGGCCAAAAAGTTTTTGGTACAAAGTTTATGAACCATTTATAAGAAAAGCAGCAGGACTTGGGGTTGCATCAATTGAACATGATAAGGAAAGATACGAACATAAATATGAGTATTGTGATTTACTAATTGCAGGCTCAGGACCTTCTGGTTTAGCAAGCGCATATGCTGCAGCTAAAAATGGAGCAAGAGTAATTTTAGCAGAAGATAAACCTCGCTTTGGTGGAACTTTGTTAACTAGCGAAGTTAATATTGGAAACCGAACAGGAAAAGAATGGGCGGAAAATATTATTTCTGAACTTAAAGAAATGCCTAATGTTATTGTTAAAAATAGATCTCAAGTATTTGGTTACTATGATCACAATATGTTAGTGATGTCAGAAAAATTAAGTGATCACCTACCTAAAACTAAAAAATATAATCCAAAACAAAGACTTTGGTATATTAGAGCAAAAGAAGTTTTAATCTCATCAGGATCAATTGAAAGACCTTTAGTATTTGGAAATAATGATACACCAGGTGTGATGTTGTCTTCTGCAGCAAAAGAATACTTAAAAGTTTATGGAGTTTTAGTTGGTAAAAAACCTTTAATATTTACAAATAATGATAGTGGATATGAAACGGCTATAGAATTTAAAAAAAATGGTGTTGATCCGATTATTTTAGATACAAGAAAAGAACCTAAGTCAGAAATCATAGATGAAGCAAAAAAATTAGATATTCAAATTAAATTTTCTTACGTAGTTGTTGCAGCTAAAGGATATAAAAAAGTTAAATCTGCTGAAGTTGCTAAAATCTCAGATAATAAAAATGAATTAGGAACTGTAGAAAATATTAATTGTGATTGTATTTGTGTTTCAGGCTTTTGGACTCCAACAATACACTTAGCTTCTCAATCAGGAAATAAAACTACCTTTAATAAAGACATAGATGCATTTGTGCCTGGACTATCAAAACAAAATGAAACAACCTTAGGTGCTGCAAATGGAACTTTTACATTGGAAGAAACTTTAAAAAAATCATTTGAAAGTGGATACGAACTGTCAAAAAAAATCACCAATAATGATAATAAAACATCATCTCCAACTGTTATGGAAAAAAAATCAACCACGCATGATAAATTTTGGTGTGTACCTTTACCTAAAGGAAAAACATATAAAAGATTTTTAGATTTTCAAAATGATGTAGCTGTTTCTGATGTAGAAATTGCACTAAAGGAAGGTTATCGATCTATAGAACATGTAAAAAGATATACGACGCTAGGAATGGCCACAGACCAAGGAAAAACAAGTAATCTCAACGGTTTGCAACTGGTTTCAAACATAGAAAATAAAATAGTACCAGAGGTTGGTCACACAACCTTTAGACCTCCATACACACCAGTTACCATTGGCGCGATTGTTGGAAGAGAAATTGGTAAACATTCAAAACCAACGAGAAAATCGCCGATGCACTCTTGGCATGAAAAAAATAATGCAGTGTTTGTAGATGCGGGTATTTGGGTGAGACCAAGATATTACAAAATTGGAGAAGAAACTTTATTTGAAGGTTCAAAAAGAGAAGCTAAAAATGTTAGAACAAATGTGGGTGTATGCGATGTAACTACTTTAGGTAAAATTGATATTAAAGGACCTGATGCAGCAGAGCTACTAAATAGAGTTTATACTAATGCTTGGCTTAAGTTACCAATTGGTAAAGCAAGGTACGGTGTAATGTTAAGAGAAGATGGAATTGTTATGGATGATGGAACAACAACGAGAATTTCTGAAAACCATTACCATATGACAACAACAACAGCACAAGCAGCAAATATTTTGTCTCATCTAGAGTATTATTTACAACTTGTATGGCCAGAACTAAATGTAAATGTGGTGTCTACTACAGAGCAATGGGCAGGTGCGGCAATTGCAGGACCAAAATCTAGAAATTTATTACAAAAACTATTTCCAAATATTGATGCTTCTAACGAGGGTTTACCTTTTATGGGTTATTTAGAAACTGATTTATTTGGAGTTCATGCACGAATTTTTAGAATTTCATTTTCAGGAGAACTTGCTTATGAGGTTAATGTTGAATCAGATAATGGAAACTTTATGTGGGAAAAAATAATGGAAGTAGGACAAGAATTTAAAATTCAACCCTACGGAACTGAAGCATTATCAACTCTAAGAATTGAAATGGGCCACATTGCAGGATCAGAACTTGATGGCAGAACCATTCCTTATGACAATTCTTTGGAGGGACTAGTTAGTAAAAAGAAAGACTTTATAGGAAAACGTTCTTTAGATAGAAAAGCATTTATAGCAGAGGATAGACAAAAAGTAGTAGGCGTTGTTCCAATTGATAAAAAAACAAGTATCCCTGAAGGGTCCCATTTGGTTAAAGATGCAATGGCTCCAATACCAAATCCTAAATTAGGATATATTTCTGCATCTTGCTGGAGCGTTGAATATGACAATCCGTTTTCATTGGGAATTCTTAAGGATGGAAAAAATATGATTGGCCAAAAGCTATTTGCAATGTCACCTTTAAAAAACAAAACAATACCTGTGGAGATAGTTTCATCACACTACGTAGATCCAAAAGGTGAAAGAGTAAGATCATGAGTTCAATTTCTGCTTTAAAAAACAAACATACCAAAGGACTATTTGGTGATCATGAAGGTAAAAATGATAATGAGCTGTTAAAAGTAAGTGAATTAAGTAATTTTCTAATTATTCAAATTGTTAAATATAAGAGCTCCTTAACAGCTATTGAAAATATCAAGATAGATAATCTGAGCTTAAAAAATGAAACTCTAAAAATAAGCTGTAACGCTAATACAAGAATTTTATGGAATGGCCCTAATAACTGGCTTTTAGTTTCATTAAAAAAAGAAGTTTTAAATGAAATTAATGAAAAATTAGTAGAAGCAGATTTTGCTATAACTAACGTGTCCCACAGTAGAGCAATAATTCAAATTGAGGGAAAAAATACAAAAGAGATATTAAAAAAAGGATGCCCCTTTAATTTTAATGAATTAAAAAAAGATACCTGTCTAAATTCAACTTATAACGGAATGTCGGTCACAATAGATATGCTTGATGACAACCCAGACAAAGTTAGAATATTTACGCTCAGAAGTTTTGGAGAATCTTTTTATCATTCTATTACCGATGCTTGCTTAGAGTTTGGCTATAAAGGTGTATAAGACTTATTCTTTTCTAGTTGCAATATAAACACCAAGAGTTGCTACAGCAAAACCAATTAGATCTAAGTTATTTAATTTTTCATTTAAAAATAACCAAGCCATTATAGCTGTAGTTGGCGGTATTAAGAAAAATATTGAAACAGTTTTACTTGCTGAATTATTTTTAATTAAAAACATTAAAATTGTGAACGCACCAAAAGATACAAGAAATATCTGGTGACTCATAGCTATCAAAAAAGTAGATGTAAAATTAATATAAGGATCAGCAAAAATAAAAATAATTATTATGTGGAAAAGACAACCACCCATAGCTTGATACATGTTGCTTACTGATAAAGGTAAGTTGTTACTTATTTTCTTTTGCCATAAAGTAGACGTTGTAATAGCTAGAAGTGCTATAAAAGAAGCTATAACCCCAATAACGGGAAGGCTTGTCCCAATATCAAAACCCAAAACTAAAGCAGTACCTAGAAATCCAAGGATCACTCCAATCCATTGTTTAAAAGAAACTTTTTCACCCAAAATTTTTCCTGCTAAGGCATTAGTTAAAATAGGTTGCAAGGTAACAATTAACGCCGCAATACCTGTGGGCATTCCAATTGAAACTGAATAAAAAACACCCCCTAAGTAAACACCATGAAAAAGAATTCCACTAAAAAAGGATTGAAGAAAATTTTTATGATTGATTAAAATTTTTTGTTTTGTGTAAATTGAAAATATAAAAAAACCTAAAGCTACAAAAAAAAACCTAAATGCCAATGCAGCAAAAGGATCACTATTATCTATTATAGGTTTTGTCGTAACAAAAGCTGAGGACCACAAAACAATAAAGATAAATGGAAAAATTTTAACCATAATAAACTTATAAGATGTATTTTAATAGAATATTAGGAATTAATAGTCAAATTGGCCGCTTTCTTTCTTGTTTCTTGTCCAAAAATACTTAAAGAATATACGAGGGAGTAAATGATTTTAAAAAAATAATTATTGGGTTTTTTTGTTTAAATTTTCTTTATGGATGTGTGCAGAATGTAGCAATTCTAGGCCCAGCCATAACGGGTGTAAGTACAGGAAGTATATCTCATGCTGGTTTATCTTATGGATCTAGTAAAGTTATAAAAACAATTACAGGAAAAACCACAACAGAAAATATAAAAAATCTTTTAGACAATAAAAATACTACAGCTGAAGAAGAAAGTTATGATTAATTCTTTATGTTAGTTAAAAGTAAAATTTAAAAAAAAAGTAAAATTTTGAATCTAGCTAATCAGTAATATTGAGCAAAAGCTGTTCTGATTGACCTGTTTCTTTACACCAAAGTTCATAACTCTCACACATACGCCATAAAAATTGATGTGCCCTCATAGATGTTCCAATTAAAGTGTTATTTTTTGCCTCGTAAAGAGCTGGTATTTTTATTAATTGTTTTATGGTCACATCTTTCTGAATATTCAAAAGTTTAATTGTTTCTTCAGGTATTTTTTTTCCTGTTTCTTGATCTAAGTAGTTATTTTTTTTTAGTTCTTTAAACCACTCTTCATGAAGTGTGCCATTACTTAATTTTTTAAACTCATCAGTTTCCATAAATTTATTAATAGCTTCTTTTGTTTCAATATCTAAATTTTTTTTTTTAATAATTGAAACATAAGAATATATGATTTCGGCTATATAGATGACATATGGTTTTTTTGTTTTAGAAAGCATTTTTATTTTCTATATCTTGCCATTGAGGAATTAGCCAATATTAAATTTGGGTCTAAATATAGTTTTGATATTTTCGAATTTTTTAATGATTTAAATGCAAAAATTGCTATAGGCAGCTCAGTACATCCTAATATGATTTTTTTACAATTATTTTTAATTAAATAATTTATTGCTGGCTTAATAGATTTTTCTGCTAATTTCATATTTCCCATTTTGACGTGTTTAATAGTTTTATTAACAGATTTGATTTGTAAATTATGTGGAGGTTTAATTAATCTATATTCATTCTTGAATAGTTTTTCATAAATTTCTGTTTTTAAAGTACCCTCTGTAGCTAGAAGACCAATTTTTGCACTCTTCTTACAAATCTTTTTGGTATGTAAAAAAACTTCTTTAGGCATATTTATGATTGGAATTTTAATTTTTCTTTTTAAATCTTCATACCAATAATGAGCGGTATTACAGGGTATAACAATAAACTTGCAACCACTTTTTTCTAGTGATCTACAGCCTTCAAGTAAGCTTTTTAAAACGTTTTTGTACTTGGTGATATTTCTAGAACTTCTTGGTAGTGCTGAAAATGTTCTAGTTTGGACACCTATTGATTCTGGTCTTCCTGGTATATTGGATTTATTATAAAGAATGAAAAGGGGATATTCTTGATCAATCTTTCCTCTATTCAGCATGACTAACTTGTTACAAAAATCAAGCCCAGCTTGCGTTCCCATTCCGCCTAAAATTCCAATCATAATTATTGAGTACTTTTAAATTTTGTTTAAAGTTTGTTTAAAATTTTTGTCACAATGGTTGGTTAATACCTCTCATAAAAACTAATATTAAGCAACCATCTTTAGTGTAGGATGAATGAGTTGAGCCAGGTTCAAACGTTACAAAATCGCCTTTTTTAAAAACTTTATTATCAGGATCAATTAACTCTCCTTCCAACATTAAAAACTCTTCAAACCCAGTATGCATATGAGGTAGACTTTTAGCATTTGAGTACATTTTTAGGAGATATGTACCTTGCCCTCCATTTTTTTTATCATAGCTAATTTTATGCCAATACATACCTGGAACTGGAGAGCCATAATTATCAAATGGAACAAACTCAACATCGTATAGATTAGTTATTTTTCTTTTAATCATAATTGATATATTCAATGATTATTAATAAATAATGAATATGCAAGATATATTTGCCGAAGATGTTGGCAGTGGAACCCCATTAGTTTTGGTTCATGGGTTTTTAGGTTCATCAGATATGTGGGGCCCTCAAATAGAATTCTTTAAAGATGATTTTAGAGTTATTGCTCCAGCACTTCCAGGTTTTGGAGAAAGTAGTGCTATCAACTCATGTGATTCAATTGAATGTATGGCTAAAGCAATATTAAATTTATTAGAAAAGAAGGAAATAAAAAATTTTAATTTACTAGGACATTCAATGGGTGGAATGATTGTCCAAGAAATAGCAAAAATAGCAGGTGAAAAAATTTTAAAATTAATTTGTTATGGCACTGGGCCAAGAGGAAATATACCTGGTAGATTTGAAACTATTGATCAATCTAGAGAAAAGTTAAAAATTAATGGATTAGATGTTACCGCTCATAGAATAGCCAAAACTTGGTTTATAGAAGAAGATAAATCAAAATATTTTTATCTTTGTGACGAAGCTGGTAAACAAACTTCAATAGAAGCTGCGGACAATGGATTGGTTGCTATGAAAAATTGGAGTGGGATTGAAAATTTAAAAAACATTAAAAATGAAACATTGATAGTTTGGGGAGATCAAGACAAAGCTTATAATTTCAATCAAGTAGAAACCTTGAATAATAATATTCCTAATAGTGATTTAAAGGTAATTAAAGGCTGCTCTCATAATGTTCATTTAGAGAAACCTGAGGAATTTAATGCGGTAGTGGAAGAATTTCTTATAAAAAATTGAGTGGTATTGGCTGAAATATTTAGCTAAATAATTAAAAAATAATTTAATTAAAAAATCGCAGCCAATAAAAAGTGTGAATATTATGCAGTTTTTAAGTTTACCGCTGAAGGACCTTTTGGACCATCTTCAACTTCAAAAGTCAAAGCTTGACCTTCATCTAAACCATTCATGCCAGCATCTCTTACTGCTGAAACGTGAACGAATACATCTTTTTCTTTATCTTCTCTTTCAATAAAACCAAAACCTTTAGTTGGATTGAACCATTTTACTTTTCCTTGTAGACTCATATTTATCTTCTTACTTATTGTTGTGTTACTTTTATTACTTATAATTAAGTAATTTACGCTTTGTTTAGATTTATTGAGGTTTTGTCAACTAAATTTGAAATTATATATGATTAAAGTGTTAATTGTTGTTAATTAACATACTCATATAGATTGAATTTATATCATCTTCATAGTGTGAGAAGGGCTCACATACTTCAAAGCCACATTTGACAAATAATTTTCTAGCTGGCATAAAAAATTTACCAGAGCCAGTTTCTAAGCTTAACCTCTTAATATTCAGTTTTTTTGCCTCATTAATAAGGTGATTGATTATTTTTAAGCTATATCCTTTATTTTTGAATTTATCGTTAACCCTTATAGATTTAAATTCTCCATGCTCTTTATCTAAAAACTTCAAAGCACCACTGCCCATCAGATCACTTTCTTCCCACAGGCTCCAAAATTTAATAGAAGGATCTTTTAAGCCAGCAATATCTAGAACATGGGCGCTACCTTCAGGTGACACAGATCTTAACTCAATAAAATGTTTAATAAGAAGCTCATGAACTTCGGGATTATCAAAATTACCCTCTATTGATTTTAGCATTATTATAATATCTAACTAATGAGAGTTGTTAGATGACCCATTTTTCTCTTATTCTTTATTTCTTTCTTTAAATAATCAAAGAAAAATTCATTTTTAACATATTCTTTATTTCTGTAATTTTTAATTTGGTCACCAATTATATTTGTCATTTTAGCATTGGATATTTTTTTAAGTGGGATTTGCTCAAGTTTACAGACAGCTCTTACATGATTTTCAAATTGACTTACATTGTGTGCGTTAATTGTTAAGTGTCCAGAGTTATGAACTCTTGGAGCAATTTCATTTACATAAAGATTGTCATTTCTATCAATAAAAAATTCAACACATAAGGTTCCAACATATTTTAATTCTTCTGAAATTTGAGTTGCCCAAAGCTTTGATTGTTCTAAAATTTTATCACTAATCTCAGCTGGAATTTTAGAATTTCTCAAAATTTGATCTTCATGAACATTTTCAATAGGTTCGTAAATCTCATATTTTTGAGCACTAAAACGAGTAATAATTATTGAGATCTCTTTTTTTAATTTAACTAATTTTTCTAAGATATAACCTTTTGAATAATCGATATCAATTTTATCTAGGCTTTTTAAACTTTTAATAGGATATTGCCCTTTGCCATCATATCCTAAAGTTAAAGTTTTAAGCAAACCAGGTAGAAAATCTTCTACCGACTCCATTTCAGATTTTTTTTCAATCGACACATATCGAGTTGTTCTTATGTTTAAATTATTGATAAAATCTTTTTCAGCTAATCTATGTTGAATTATTCTATTTACAGAAGGTTTTGGTAAAACAGGTTTTATCTTATTAATTTCATGTAATGTTTCATAAGGAATATTTTCAAATTCATATGTAACAACATCTACTTTACCCAAGAACTCATTAATCTTAGTTTGATCGTTATATTCACCGTGCACAAACCCATTAGAAAAATTTTGTGCAGGAGCATCAATATCATCACAAAAAATAACAGTCTTAATTTCTAATTTATTTGCAGCAACTGCAAGCATGCTACCTAACTGACCTCCACCGATAATTCCAAGAATTGGTTTAGACATATTTAAAAACTATTTTGGTTTTTTTTTAACAGATTTACTTTGGCTTAGACGCCATTGATTTAATTTTCTTTTAACGGAGGTATCACTAACTCCAATAATAGATGCCGCTAATAATGCAGCATTAATTGCACCATCTTCACCAATCGCTAAAGTTCCAACAGGTATACCTTTTGGCATTTGTGCTATTGATAAAAGACTATCAAGTCCTTTAAGTTTTTTACTTTCAATCGGAACTCCTAGTACTGGCAAAGATGTAAGGGCTGAAATCATACCTGGTAGATGTGCAGATCCTCCAGCACCAGCAATAATTACTGCAATACCATTTTTTTCAGCATTAATAGCAAATTCATACATTCTATTAGGGGTTCTATGAGCTGATATAATTTTTGTTTCAAATTTTATATTTAATTTTTTAAGAATATTTTGGCAAAATATCATGGTTTTGTAGTCAGATTGACTACCCATAACAATTGATACTTTTTTAGATTTATTTTTAGTCATTTGATGTAATTTTATTTTAACGTAAATTGTTATTTCAAATTAAGCCTAAAATTTCAATAAAATTAATAGAATTTATCTATCTTATTGATATTCTTTAAAACAAATAAGATCATAATGAATTTTAAAATTGATAATTTACAATATTGTAACTGGTCTAGAGAAATCTTTCAGATAAATAGGCAAGCAGGACTTGACGCAATCCACGTAACCATTGTTTACCACGAAGATTTTGGTGAATTAAAAGCAATAATAAAAAATTGGGAAAATCACTTTACAAATAATTCAGACTTAATTTTTCACGGTAAGAGCTTTAAAGATATTGAGAAAGCTAAGTCCGAAAATAAAACTGCAGTTTTTTTTGGTTTTCAAAATTGCTCACCTATTGAAGATGACATAGGTTTAGTTGAAAAGGTTTACGACTTAGGGTGTAGATTTATGCAGCTCACTTATAATAATCAGTCATTACTAGCTACAGGATGTTATGAAAATGTAGATAGCGGAGTTACTAATTTTGGAAGAGTGGTGATTAAAGAAATGAATAGACTTGGTCTTGTAATAGACATGTCACATTCTGCTGAAAAAAGTACAATTGATGCAATCGAGATAAGTGAAAAACCAATTGCAATCACACACGCTAACCCTTCGTTTTGGCATCCAGCCAAGAGAAACAAATCAAATGAACTATTAAAAATTTTATCTGACAATAAAGGAATGTTGGGTTTATCTTTATACCCCCACCATTTAAAAGACGGAACAGATTGTTCTTTAGAAAGCTTTTGTGAAATGACTGCTAAAACAGCTGAAATTATAGGAGCTGAAAAAATAGGAATAGGCTCTGATCTTTGCTTAAACCAGCCAGACACAATTGTAGAGTGGATGCGTAATGGAACGTGGACTAAAAGTAAAAATTTTGGAGAAGGGTCAAAAAATAAACCTGGTTTTCCTAAACAACCAGATTGGTTTTTAGATGCAAGAGGGTTTAGTAATTTAGCGGTAGGTCTAAAAAAAATTGGATTTTCAGAAGGTGAAGTTAACGGTATTCTTGGAAATAATTGGTATAATTTTTATAAAGCAATGAATTGATGAACGTTCCTTTAAGAGACCCCAATGTAGTAATGAAACTTTCAAGACTTGGCTCTTTTCATCAATCTAAGCTTTCTTTTTTAAGAAGCTTCCTAAAAGAATTTAAAGACTGGGAGTATAAAAGAGATTTATTTGAATTGAATGAACACGGTTACGGTACAGCCGTGTATTCATTTAAGAAAAAAAATAGAGTGTATTCATTAATTTGTTTTGCTAATGAATTAGATAAAAATGAAAGGTCTGATAGAGTTATTGCTACAAAATGGGATACTGCATTCACTCTTTTTGATGGAGTTCCGGCAAAACAGGATATTGAAAGGTTAAAAAATGAAGTACCTAAACAAGAGTTTGGAAGACTTTCATTTAAGGAGTTAACTCTATCTAGAGCAAACAAGTCGGTTAGAGTATTTAATCATGTAGTTGAAAGCTTAAGCAAAGGTGTTCAGCCAGATAGAGAATTACTAGATAAAGTTGGTTATTTATACAGAACAACAGCGGTTTATGGGTCAGGTAAATTTGGTTTAGCAGATAGATTTAGAATTAAAGATAGAAAGGAAATATATGGACCCTTCAGATTGGAGATGATGCTTGTTTACCTGGTAAGACAATTTACTTTTGATCAAGTTAATCATGTTGCAAAAAATAAAAACCCTAAGAAAGCTGTAAAGTTAGATCCTGAAATTTGCAGAAATTTAGGAATAGGAAATTCAACGGGTCTAGGCATGGCTCCTTTTATAGTTAATCATCCAACACTTTTAAATAACTGGATCTCTGCAAGAGAAACCTCATTAAAGAAAATAAGAGAAATAAAAAATATTTCAAACGAAGAGATAGAGTTATTTTTAGATTGTTTAAAAAAATCAATTAAAAACATCACATCTTGGAATACAGAGAGTGAATATCAAATAGTAAAAATTAAATCTTTATTAAGCGATTTGAATAAATTTATCATGCATCTTGATAAAGAGTTTAACTTCAAGCAAGATTTTGCATTTAATGAAATGTACTTACACTTAGAAAAAAACTATTGCGAAGAGTGTATTGAGTATGTTGTTTCAATGATGATGGAGCCCTTTGATGATATCGTTACACCATTAATTCAAGAAATGAGCTCTGAAGAAGGAAAATACTTTAATATACCAACCGAGAGGACGGTAGCAGAGTTAAAAGCCATTCTTGAAAATAAATATTCAGAAATACTGAATATAGATTTTTCTAAAAAAGAAAATAATCTTAATTTTTGGTTTATTTCAAAAAATAAAGAAGAGCCAAGACTGGCAAATAGATTTGATGAGAATGGAGCAGATTTAGAACAGCCCCTTGCAATAGCAAGAGATATTAAAAAACTTTATGACTTATTATCAATATCTAAAAACAGTTGGACAATTGCTAAATTTTTATCAACCAATAATGAATTAAGACATGTTGTAAGAAGAGCATTTATTGTTGAGAAATTTCCTTATTCAGAAATACAAGATAATACTATTGGTCAGGAAATAATGCCAATAGACATGTTAAGACTTAAGTTATCTTTCTTTGGAGCGTTAAAATTTGATCCAAGGTCAGATAAATGGTTAAGAATATGCATGTTTCAAGGAGCGCCCTTACCAGAACAATTAAAAAACTATGATGAGTATTGGGTTTATAATTAAATAAAATGAAATCATTAAGTGAAATAGAAACAGTTTCTAAAAGAGCGAGTAGGGCTGCTGGTTACTCTTGGGGTGTTGCAGAGGAGGTGGCTAAAAATATAAGACTGCTTGAAATGTTTAATCTACCGGGAATTAAAAACTTAAATAGTTTTTTTAAGAAAAAAAAAGAATTAAGATTGGAAAATATAAGTCTCATCAATAAAGACAATGAAGCTAATAAAAATGAATATTGCCCAATAATTGCGGGTGTAAATTGTCTAGATCAGATTAGAACTTTAGAAAGTTTAAATGAAATAACCTTTAAAAAAGTTGCATATCCATTACTTTTTTTACCCTTTATCAGTAGGGCATCTGAGGTAATTGGCAAAAGAATATTTTTAAAAATAGATGATAGAGAGTTTTTATTAAACTTTAATAATAATATTTATTCCAATCATACAAAAAATGAAATTATTGAGTCTGCTGAAAATATTTATTTAAAGGTTTTAGAAAATCGAGATTCATTTGAAGAAAAAGAATGGAATGAACTCTACAAACTTTCAGAAGAAACCTTTGTTGAAGAAAATGAAAGCTTAAAACAAGGTGGAGCCGGCGCGGGTCTTACAGATAATGACTAAAGACTTTGATGATCAAACCAATGATAATGAAGAAATTCTTGAATTAGATGATTTCTGTGAAGAGTGCAAAAAAGAAGACCCAAGTGTTTCTCAAAATTTAATTTTAACAGGATTTAAAACTTGTAATTCTTGTAAACTTTCAAAAACTATATTTCCAATTTAGCTTACTACTGATGAGTGATTATTAAATAATTGGCTCACAAAAAATAAAAATAACAATATAATTGGTGCTAAAACTATTATTGTTGATTTAAAATAACTTTCATATTTTAAAATTTGATTAATTCCAATTATTAGAGACACATTGTACCAAATGTAGGGAATAAACATGAAATATAAAAGTTTTACATCAACAATAAAACTATTTAGTATTAATGGTGAACTTGCATAACCAACTGTCACTAGTATTTTTCTATAATTGCATTTTGTTGTTTTGCTTGGAAAAAGTACCACTCCAACAAAATATAAGTAAGCAGTTTTTATTAACCAGACAATTATCGTAGTAATAATAACAGATCTTACTGATGGTCCTTGAATATTAGCAGAACCAAAAACTCCACTCATAAATTGTAAAAAAATAGACCCTGGTATTAAACCAATAATAGCTGTTAATAAAATGATTATAGCTGCAAAATATATTGCAGCCTCACCAAAGTTCTTATTATCTTTGTAAAGTGTTTTATCTAATTTAATAGATCTGACAATTATACTTAAAAATTCACCAAACATTATTTATTTTTTTTACTATTTTTTTGTGCTTTGTAAGAAACTAATAACGGAAAGAGTATTAAAGCAATTACTATTATTATGCAAATTACGATTAGAAATGTTTTTGTCATTATTAATGGGGGAGAATTCAATCTCCCCCAAGTAATTAATTTAACCTTTAACGACTTCTCTTGTATTTGCGTTAAACGATTCTGTAAATGGAATATCTACAACTACTGCATCAACAGGTGTTCCTGGTTTTTCAGAATATTTATCGGGTAAGTGAACTTTGTATTTAGTTCCAACTTTACCTTTGGGGAAACCATTAGCATTTAATGTTCCATCAAATGGCACATATCCCATTGCAATATTTTGACCTTTTTCAGGGTGATACCAAGGTGATGTAATAAACCCAACTGGATCTCCACCATTCTCAGGTGACACTAACCAAAAGTCAGGAGCATATTCTTCAATTGGTTTTCCACCCAATTCAAGACCTACTAACTGAAGTTTGTAAGGTTTTTTACCATCCTTAAGTTCTGCGCCCATTTTCTCTAGTGCAGCTTTACCAATGTAGTCAGCTTTCTTATTCCATTCGCCTTTACCAGCTAATGAAACTTGATAACCAAGGTTACACTGAAAAGGATTATGTTGATGATCCATATCTTGTCCCCAAGAAAGAATTCCAGCTTGAATTCTTCTATGGTGAGCAGGAGCGATAACCATTAGACTATGTTTTTTACCTGCAGCAAGAACAGCATTCCACATATCATCAGCGTATTTAGTTGCTTCTTTTAAGTAGATTTCATATCCAGCTTCACCTGAGAAACCAGATTGCGAAATAACACAACTTCTTCCACCAACTTTTGCTTCAGCTAAACCATAGAAAGGCATGTTATCTAGATCAACTTGATCTCCAATAAGGTCTTTCATTAAAGCTTTTGATTTAGGTCCTTGAATTTGTACCGGACAAACATCAATTTCTTCAATAGAACAATCAAATCTTCCATCAGCATTAACACCTTGAAGATACATTCCAATATCAGAGTCTGATAAAGAGAACCAAAATTCATCTTTTGAAATTCTAAGAAGAATAGGATCATTTAAAACACCACCATAAGCATTACATAAAATTACGTATCTTGCTCTCATAGGTGAGATTTTAGTTGCATCTCTAGTTATCACGTAGTC
>CAJQTK010000004.1 GCA_905620495.1 uncultured Candidatus Pelagibacter sp.
CCAGGAACTCAAGTAACTATAGGTCCAATTATAGAAAATGGATTTTATTATGATTTCTCAAGAAAAGAACCTTTCACGGAAGAAGACTTAAATAAAATTGAAACTAAAATGAAAGAAATTGTTGATAGAGACGTTCCAACTACAAGAGAAGTTTGGAGCAGAGACAAAGCAATATCGCATTTTAAAGAGAAGGGAGAAATATATAAAGCTGAAATTATTGAAAGTATCCCCCAAAAAGAAGATGTTTCCATATATTTTCATGGAGACTGGCATGACTTATGTAGAGGACCACACCTATCTTCAACAGGAAAAATTGGTAAATATTTTAAATTAACAAAGGTATCGGGAGCTTATTGGAGAGGTGACTCTAATAATGAAATGTTGCAGAGAATTTATGGAACAAGTTGGGCTTCACAAAAAGATTTAGATGAATATTTAAAAAGAATAGAAGAAGCTGAAAAAAGAGATCATAGAAAACTCGGAAGAGAAATGGATTTATTTCACTTTAGAGAAGAAAGTCCGGGATCAGTTTTTTGGCATGAAAAGGGATGGAAATTATTTCAAAAGTTAGTTACCTATATGAGGGATAGACAGAATAAGGCAGGCTACAAAGAGGTAAATACTCCTGAAATTTTAGATAGAGCATTATGGGAGAAGTCGGGCCATTGGGAAAAATATGGTGAGCATATGTATACCTCTCAAACACCTGATAAAAAAATATTTGTAATTAAACCAATGAATTGCCCAGGCCATGTTCAAGTGTTTAACCAAGGTTTAAAAAGTTATAGAGATCTTCCACTAAGAATTTCAGAATTTGGAAAAGTGCATAGATATGAACCTTCAGGAGCACTACATGGATTACTAAGAGTTAGGGCTTTTACACAAGATGATGCTCATATTTTTTGTACAGAGGATCAAATTACAGAAGAGTGTTTAATTGTTACAAATTTAATTTTAGATATTTATAAAGATCTTGGTTTTGAAAATGTAATATTGAAATATTCAGATAGACCAGATTTAAGAGTTGGTGATGATGGTGTTTGGGATAAGGCAGAAAAAGCTTTATTGGATGCTGTTAAAGCCTCAAAACTTGAGTATACAATCAATAAAGGTGAGGGTGCCTTTTACGGTCCAAAAATTGAATTTGTTTTAAGAGACGCAATTGGCAGAGATTGGCAATGTGGAACTTTACAAGTAGATTTAAATTTACCAGGAAGATTAGACGCATCTTTTGTCGACAATGATGGAACTAAAAAAGTTCCAGTAATGCTTCATAGAGCATTGTTTGGTTCACTAGAAAGATTTATAGGAATACTTATAGAAAACTATGCGGGAAAATTTCCATTTTGGATTGCCCCCTTACAAGTAGTTGTAATTCCCATTTCAGAAGAGTTTGATGCATACGCAAAAGAAGTTAATGAAAAAATTAATGATGTGGGTATGAGCTCTGAAGTAGATTTAAAAAATCATAATTTAAATTATAAAATTAGAGAACATTCTTTATCTAAAATACCACTTTTGTTGATTTGTGGTAAAAAAGAAGTTGACAGTAACTCAGTAACGATTAGAAGACTAGATACTAACAAACAAGAAAATATGGAATTAAACTTATTCTTAGAAAAATTCTCAGCTTTAAATAAAGCATCCTCAAACTAAGTGGCAGATTTTAAACAAAATTACTTTCAAAGAAGAACTAAAGACAGGGGACCTAAGTCTAATAATAGGATAACTGCGCCAGAGGTTCAGGTTATTGGAAGTGATGGTGATAATATAGGAATACTAAATACTAATGACGCTATATCAATGGCCAAAGAACAAGGCTTAGATTTAATTGAGATAGCTCCAAATGCAAAACCACCTGTATGTAAAATTATTGATATGGGTAAATTTAAGTATGATGCTCAAAAAAAAGCAAATGTTGCAAAAAAGAAACAAAAAATAGTTTTATTAAAAGAAATAAAAATGAGACCAGTTACAGAAACTCACGATTATGATTTTAAAGTTAAAAATGCCAAAAAATTTATTGGAAAAGGTGATAAAGTAAAATTTACCATCAGGTTTAAAGGTAGAGAGTTACAACATTCTCACTTAGGTAGAGAATTAATGGATAAAATAAAAGTTGATATGCAAGATATTGGCAAAGTAGAGCTACACCCAAAGTTTGATGGCAAGCAAATGATCATGGTTATTCAGCCTTTATAAGGCTTAATAGAGGTTGTAAATCCATTCCAATATTTGTATAAGTCCGCAGAATTATGCCAAAATTAAAAACTAAAAGTTCAGCAAAAAAAAGATTTAAGATCTCAGCTACAGGCAAGGTTATGATGGCTCAGGCTGGAAAGAGACATGGAATGATTAAAAGAACAAATTCACAAATCAGAAAATTAAGAGGCACAACTGCTATGTCAAAACAAGATGGCAAAATAGTTAAATCATACATGCCTTACAGTTTAAGAGGATAAAATGGCAAGAGTAAAAAGAGGCGTAACAAGTCACGCTAAACATAAAAAAGTTTTAAAAGCTGTCAAAGGACAATGGGGCAGAAGAAAAAATACGATTAGAGTTGCAAAGCAAGCTATGGAAAAAGCTATGCAATATGCCTACAGGGATCGTAGAACTAAAAAAAGAGAATTTAAATCTTTATGGATACAGAGAATTAACGCAGGCGTTAGATCTGAAGGATTAACTTATTCAAAATTTATTAATGGTTTAACAAAGTGTGGAATTAAGCTAGATAGAAAAATACTAGCCGAAATAGCATACGATAGCCCAGAAGCCTTTAAAACGATCGTTCAAAAAGCTCAATCGGCACTAAATTAATCTTCACTATTGTTTTTCTTCGGTGAAGAAATAATCTCTCAGTATGTCTGATATTAAA
>CAJQTK010000005.1 GCA_905620495.1 uncultured Candidatus Pelagibacter sp.
TTGTTTTTTCATATTTCTCTAACCCTATATTTTTTGTGCACGTTGAGCATTCTGCATATTTAAATCTAGAATTATTAAATTTTATCCACTCTTCTTCAATAAAAAATTCTTTATGTTGAAGATGTATTATATGAAAAACCTCATGATGAATTACTCTTTCAAAGTAATCTTCATTAAATTTAATATCTAGTATTAATGTTTTCATTATATTGTCTGGAATGCCAGCCGTATATAATTCTGAGATTGATAAATTTTCACACATAACAATATATTTAAGGTTAATTCTCTTTAAATAATTATATGAATATTTACTAAGATTTTTATTAATAATTTTATATTTTATTTCTAAATCTTTCTTATTTGGATTTGAACAAACAATATTTTTTTGAGTACCCAATCTAAAAGGCCTTGCCGCATAAAAATACTTAAGTTTATTTTGACTATTAATCTCATAAATTTCTAAGTTAGGTATCTTAATTAAATTGTAGATAGTATTTGCCTTCAGGGGTGTAATAAAAAAAATTAATAGTAAAATAGTCCTTATTAAGTTCATAATTTTTAAAGATAGAAGATATTCCATTCTTGTAGAATGTGGTACATTTTATTTATAAATGAAAAAAGAAAGAAATAAAAATCCAGTTCAACCTGTCAGTGGAACTAAAGTCCCAAGATTTGCTGGACCATCTACTTTTGCAAGGTTACCAGAATTAAGAGATGTTGAAAGTTGTGATGTTGCAATTGTGGGAATACCATTTGATGCAGGTACTAGCTATAGACCAGGTGCTAGATTTGGACCAATGAGTATTAGACAGGCATCAAGACATTTAAGAACCAATTATCACCCTAGTTATGATGTTGAACCTTTCAAGGTTCAGCAAGTTGCAGACGCTGGTGATATTACGTGTAATCCATTTAATATCAATGAAGCTATTAAACAAATAGAGGAAGGTGCTACAGAACTTCTTGATAAAGTTGGAGGCATTATTAGTTTAGGTGGTGATCACACAATCGCCCTTCCATTACTTAGGGCTATTAATAAAATGAATAATGGACCAGTTGCTCTAGTGCATTTTGATGCACATTTAGATACATGGGATACATATTTTGGAGCACCATATACACATGGAACACCTTTTCGAAGAGCAAGGGAAGAAAATTTATTTTTAGATGATGCTTCAATGCATGTTGGCATTAGAGGTCCTCTTTACAGTAGAGATGATATTAAAAATGATGAAGAGTTTGGTTTTAAGATTATTCACTGTGATGAATTTCAAACACAAGGAACAGATAAAATTGCTGAAAGAATAAGAAAAAGAGTTGGTAACAATCCACTTTACTTATCAATCGATATAGATGTTTTGGATCCCGCTTTTGCACCAGGAACAGGAACTCCTGAGATTGCGGGTATGACTACTAGAGAAATGGTTAATGTTATACGAGACCTGTCAGGTTTAAATTTAATTTCAGCAGATGTAGTGGAAGTTTCTCCAGCATACGATCATGCAGAAGTTACATCTTTAGCAGCTGCAACAATTGTTTATGAATTAACTAATTTGTTTGCAAAAGTTAAAAGATAAGATATTTTTTCTAAATGTTAGATAAAAAAAATTTTTACATTAATGGCCAATGGGTTTCTCCAAAACAATCAAATGATTTTAAAGTAATTGATCCTTCAAACGAAGAAGAGTGTGCAGTTATATCTTTAGGTGGAGTTGAAGATGTTAATGATGCGGTAAGTGCTGCAACTAAAGCTTTTGAAACTTGGGCATTCTCGACAAAAAAAGAAAGATTAAAATATTTAGAGGCTTTATATATTGTTTATAAAAAAAGATGGGCCGATATGGCTAAAGCTATTTCTCTTGAAATGGGAGCACCAATAGATTTTTCAACACAGTTACAGGCTGGAACTGGAGCCAGTCATATAAAATCTTATATAAAAGTTTTAAAAGAATATACATTTGAAGCAAAATTGGGTGAACATGCTCCTAATAATAATATTTTACATGAGCCAAAGGGAGTTTGTGCACTAATTACTCCATGGAATTGGCCAATGAATCAAGTATGTTTAAAAGTAATCCCAGCTATAGCTGCAGGTTGCACAATGGTGCTTAAACCATCAGAGATAGCTCCATTATCATCAATGATTTTAGCAGAAATGATTGATGAAATTAAATTACCAAAAGGTGTATTCAATTTAATAAATGGAGATGGCGCAGTTACTGGAAACGCATTAACAAGTCATCCCGATGTAAACATGGTTTCATTTACAGGATCAACTAGAGCAGGTGCTTTAATTTCCCAAAATGCAGCAAGCGATTTTAAGAGAGTTAGTCTTGAACTTGGTGGAAAAGGTGCAAATATTATATTTAAAGATGCTGATGCTGAAGCAGTTGAGAGAGGTGCCCTAAGATGTTTTAGAAATTCAGGACAATCCTGTAATGCACCCACAAGAATGTTAGTTGAAAAATCAATCTATGACGAAACTGTAGAAAGAGTTAAAAATTTTGCTAACTCAATGAAGGTAGATGTTGCAACAAAAGAAGGTGATCATATTGGTCCTGTTGTTTCAAAAACTCAATTTGATAAAATTCAAACACTAATTCAAGTTGGTATTGATGAAGGCGCCAAGTTAGTTGCTGGTGGAATAGGTAAACCAGAAGGATTAGATAAAGGTTATTTTGTTAAACCTACCGCATTTGCAGATGTTAACAATCAAATGCAAATTGCAAGAACAGAAATATTTGGACCTGTTTTATCGATTATACCTTTTGAAACAGAGGAAGAAGCAATCTCAATAGCTAATGACACTCCTTATGGATTATTAAACTTTATTCAAACTCAAGATCAAGAAAAAGCCAATAGAGTGGCTAGAAAATTGAGATCAGGAATGGTTGATATTAATGGTGCAGGCTTAGCACCTGATGCGCCATTTGGTGGATACAAACATTCTGGTATTGGTCGTGAAGCTGGTAAATTAGGCTTAGAAGAGTATTTAGAAGTTAAGGTAGTAAGTGGTTGGAACGACTAATTTTTTTTTCAATATTGTAAATTAATAAAATTCTCTTTGTCCAATTTGGGTTTAAACTGTTTTATGTCCAATTTAGGTTTAATTCAATTCAATTAGCGTTTGCTGTAGCCATTAATTCTTATCAATAACAAGTTGTGTATTTTTAATTTGCACTTTAATAGTCAACAATTCATACTTTTACATTAATAGTTGCCTGATCTTATTCACGGTAACAAAATAAGTAAACAATTAAAGAGGGAGAATAATATGGGTAGATCGTCAAAACTCTACAATTCAGATTTAGCTCCAACTCCGAGTAATAAAAAAAATTGGGGATGGTTCGAAATCTTTAACGTATGGGCTAATGATGTTCAAAGTTTATTTGGTTATACTTTGGCAGCATCATTATTTTTAGCATCAGGACTAAATGGCTGGGCTGTATTTGCTGCATTAATCCTTGCAGGATTTTTTATAATGTGGCTAGTTAACCTTTCAGGTAAACCAAGTGTAAAACATGGAATTCCATATCCAGTATTTGCTCGTGTAAGTATGGGTGTATTTGGAGCAAACTTTCCAGCAATGGCTAGAGGAATTGTTGCAATGTTTTGGTATGGAGCACAAACTTACGCTGCATCCACTGCAGTAGCACTTTTAATTACTGGTGTTACAGGAATGGAAGGTGAAGTTATGATGCTTGGTATGACAGGTGTAATGTGGGTTTCATTTATATTTGTATCAGCTTTCCAAGTTTATCTATTTTGGCAAGGTGTTGATCTTATTAAAAAGTTCTTAAACTTTGCAGGACCAGCGGTCTATGCAGTAATGATTTTTTTAATGATTGTTATTTGGGTTAAAGCCGGTGGAGGACTTTTTTCAGAAGTAGGGGCTATATTTTCTGGAGGAGAACGAACTGGTGGTTTTGAAGGCTTAGGATCAATGGGAGCTTTCATAGCTGTATTTTCAATTATGGTTGGATATTTCGCTGCAGTAGTAATTAACTTCGGTGACTTTGCTAGATTTGTTAAAAATGAAGAAGAAATGAAAAAAGGAAACCTATGGGGATTAGTAGGAAACGTAATTTTATTCTCTTTCATAACTTTAATGATCACTGGTGGAACAATAGCTATTTTTGGTGAGTACGTAGCAAGTCCAACAGAGATGGTAGCTAAAGTGGACAACCTAGGTTTAACAATTATTGCTGCATTTGCTTTTTTTGCAGCGACAGTTGGTATTAATATGGTTGCGAACTTTATACCTCCAGCTTACGATTTAGCTAACTTAATGCCAAGCAAAATTAGCTTTAAAACTGGTGGATTAATAACTGCTGGTTTTGGTTTTATTATTGGTGGTATGTGGGTTGCTGTTATTACTCAAATGGGTTTATTTCCATTTGTTAATACTTTAGGAGCAATTCTTGCACCTGTATTTGGTATCATGATGGTTGATTACTACATTATCAAGAAAGAAAAAATAGATGTAGACGATTTGTTTGATGCAAGTCCAAAAGCCAAATATCATTACAATGATGGTTTTAACCATAAAGCAATGATAGCATGGATTCTTTCGGGTTATATTGCTGTAGGATCTGTTTGGCCAAATATCCTATTTTTAGGATTAGATGATTTCTTCGCTAACTTAGGTGGTGGCGGAGGATATGCCTGGATAATCGGAGCATCACTTGGTGCTGTAGTTCACTTGGCTATATCTAAAAAATAATAAGATAAACTTATAATTAAAAAAAGACCCGTCGCATTAGTGCGGCGGGTTTTAGTATTTCTTATGGTAGCCCTGCTACCAATATTAACTTTTAGGTTGTATTAATCATACAAATTAAACTAAAAAGTGTTTTTTTTTTTCAATATCAAAGAGATTTTAATGTGAGAATCAAATAGATTTAACTTAACTTAACTTAAAGGAGATCAAATGTTAGATAAATACTTTGATTACAATAAACATAAGACGGACTTTAAAACAGAAGTTATAGCCGGCGTAACAACATTTTTGACAATGGCTTATATTATGTTTTTAAATCCAGTAATACTTGCAGACGGAGGCTTTGATTTTGGTGGAGTCTTTACAGCAACAGCTTTAGCTGCCGCAATAGCATGCTTTATAGCGGCCTTCTATGCTAAAACATGGCCAGTAGGCTTGGCGCCTGGAATGGGAATAAATGCTTTTATAGCTTACGGAGTTTGTCTGGGAATGAAATATACGCCAGCAGAAGCTCTTGGTGCTGTATTGGTCGCAGGTGTAGTATTCTTAATAATTTCACTTACACCTCTTAGAGCATGGTTGATAAACTCTATTCCAAAAAGTTTAAAACTTGGAATCGGTGCAGGTATTGGGTTATTCTTGGCTATAATTGGATTTCAATTAATGGGACTTACTTCTGATGACCCTGTTGTACTTGTAAGACTTGGTGACTTAAGCAATCCTTTAACTTTATTAGGTGCTGCTGCTTTCATTTCTATGATTGTAATGGAAAAAATGAAAATTAAAGGTAACATTATTATTGGTATTGTTGCTTTTAGTATTATTGCATGGGCAGGCGGTTGGGCTAATTTCAATGGTGTTGTTTCTTCACCACCACCTATGACTCATTTAATGGCTTTTGATTTAGGTGCTGCACTTAGCGCATCAATGGTTACTGTAATCTTTACACTATTCTTCATAGATTTTTTTGATACTGCAGGAACATTAACTAGTGTTGCGAATGTAGCAGGAAAAGTTGGAGACGATGGTAAGATTAAAGACATTGATAAAGCAATGTTGTCAGACAGTGTATCTACAGTTGCGGGTGCGATGTTGGGTACCTCAACAGTAACAACTTATGTTGAAAGTGCTGCTGGTGTAAAAGCTGGTGGAAGAACAGGAATGACTTCACTTGTAATAGGTTTATTATTCTTATTATGCTTGTTCTTTAGTCCATTGGCAACATCACTACCAAAGGAAATTGATGCTGCTGCATTAATTTATATCTCAACTTTATTTCTTCGTAATATAACAGATATAGAATGGGATGATGCTGCAGAAGCAGGACCTGCTGTACTTGCAATGATTGCAATGCCTTTTACTTATTCGATTTCGAATGGTATAGCGCTAGCATTTGTTTCTTATGCTGCTATTAGAATTTTCACTGGAAAATTTGGTAGTACTAGTCCGGCTATTTGGGTTATAGCAATACTAAGTTTAATTAGTTTTTACGTATCTTAAGAAATTAAAATACTTTATTTGGGGCGATCTTTGGATCGCCCTTTTTATTTGGGGTGCTTTTTCTTAATACCTTCAGTTCAGATTCCTTCATAAATTTGAATAGCTAGACTAGACTTCCAACAGTTTTATTATAATCATATTGACTAATAACAATTAATTTTTTAGTTCTAATAATTTGTTGTCCAA
>CAJQTK010000006.1:0-2500 GCA_905620495.1 uncultured Candidatus Pelagibacter sp.
GTATAGCACCTGGGGGGAAATGAAAACACTGGCCTGATTTTAAGATTTTACTAACGATTTTTTTTTTTTTATTAAAATAATTCACTTGAAGTTTTCCTGAGAGTAAAATTCCACATTCATTTTTTAGTCTATGAAATTGTAGACCTCCCTTCCTACTTTTTTTAATAGTTAATTTTTTTAAAGTCAAAACACCTGGTATTATTGCTAACATTTCCTCATTACCCCATGGTCTTTTACCAACTAATTTTTTTTTTGGAAATATAGGTTCTTTTTTAAAGATCATAAAAAATCACTTAACTCAAAAGAATGCTCATAATCTACATCCTTATTAAGTTTTTTTCCAATTATTTCGTTAACCAAATAAGGTGGTAAGCCATCTCCTGGAGATTTAAATTCTAAATGATCAAGCTCGATTGCTGTTCCTTTTTTTATAATTTTTGATGCAACAATTTTTTTTGCCATTTTTTTTATTGGTGCTTTTTCCTCTTTTTGAAGAGATTTGACTCCGTTACCTAAAGCCTTTTTTGTTTTTTTTAAATCTTTAACTAATTTTCTTAATCCCGAAGGTGCTAAAGACATTGGATGATCAGTTCCTTTAAGACTCCTATCCAATGTGAAATGTTTTTCAATTATTCTAGCTCCTTTTACATATGACGCTAATGATAATGCAATACCATTATCATGACTTGAAAACCCAACAACACAATCAAACTTTTTCCTATAGTATGTAATTAATTCAAGATTTACCAATTCAGGAGGAGTGGGATAGCTTGAAACGCAATGTAATAATGCAAATTGAGAATTATTTTTTTTTAAAAAACTGTACACTCTATCAATATCTTTTTCTGTACATCCTCCAGTGCTAAAAATAATTGGTTTCTTTTTTGATGCAACATATTCAATTAAAGGAAGGTTTGTTATATCAGCAGACGCTATCTTGTAAAACGGTAGATTTATTTCCTCTAAAAAATCTACACTATCAAAATCAAACGGTGTTGCAAAAAAAGTAATCTTAATTTCTTTTGCATATTTTCTAAGCTCTTGATATTGGTCTTTATTAAATTCTAGAAATTCTCTATGAAGACCGTAGGTTTCACCATAACTATTAGGGTTATCGTAAGGAGAATTATAAAAAGAATTGGTATATAATTTTTTATTGTTTCTTTTTTGTAATTTTACTGCATTAGCACCTGATAGTTTAGCTTCTAAAAAGAGTTTTTTACAATTTTCTAAATTGCCCTGATGATTATGACCAATTTCTGCAATAACATAACAGGAGCTTGAATTGGATATTTCGACACCATCTAAAATAAGTTTTTCCATTTAAAATAATTCATTTAAATGTTTATTATAAAAATTATCAAGAAGTTTTTTTTCTTTTGAACTATCAACACATTTATAGGGTTTTGTCACAAATTTCTTACATATTTTTTTTTTACTCAATAAATACTTTATTTCAGCTACCTTCAAAAAGTTTTGTTTAGCGGAAATATTTGGCATTTTTTTTATCAATGAGTTGAGACGATTTTGAAAAAATAAAGATTGCTGATGATTGCCTTTTAAAAAACTTTGTCTTATCTTATTTATTAGTGTTGGATATGTAAACGCCTCGACAGTTGTAGAAGCCTTAACCCCCAAACACATGCAAGAATACAAAGTTTTTACTACAGCAGATATCACTTGAAATCTTTTATCTGCCAATGATTGGACTAATTGCATATCTACTATATTGCTAGTACTATATTTAACACCAGCTATATTTTTAACTCTTTTTAAATTATCAATAAAATCAGGTGATATATGTTTATACCAATTCGCTGAAGTGTAAAGCCAGATGGGTTTTGATGAATATTTTGCAAGATCACGATAAACAAGTTCAAGATTGCTTAAACTAATCATTTGGTTATAAGGGAGGTAATGATATCCACTTATATCAAAACTTCTTGATTTTTTTAAAAACTCAAACGTATCTTCAAGTGAGTAAAAAGAACAACCAGAGATAACTGGAGTTTTTTTTTTATTAAATTCACAAATTTTATTAGTCAAAAGTAATCTATTATCTAAAGATAAAGACATGTCTTCTGATCCTGTTCCATTTGCCCAGAAAGCACAAGGTTTATAATTGCTTATAAAATTTAATATTTTTTTTAAAGACAAAAGATCTATTTTTAAATTTTTGTCTAAAGGGGTTATGAGAACAGGAATAAGACCTGTTAAAGTTTTCATATAATTGTTAATTTTTATCAATATTTTTTAAAAATTTTTTTCAGTGCATAAATCAAGCCAATTGAGCTATTAGTACTGGTCAGCTACACGCATTACTGCGCTTCCACATCCAGCCTATCAACGTGGTGGTCTACCACGGCTCTATAGGAAGAACTAGTTTTGAGGTGAGTTTCCCGCTTAGATGCTTTCAGCAGTTATCTCTTCCATACTTAGCTACCCTGCACTGCGGCTGGCGCCACAACAGGTCCACCAGTGGTATGTTCAACCCGGTCCT
>CAJQTK010000006.1:5000-7089 GCA_905620495.1 uncultured Candidatus Pelagibacter sp.
TCCACTACACGCCCTTAAACGCTTGATTTATGCACAGAAAAAAATTCTTTTAACAGAAAATTTATCTATGTTGTGATCAAATTTTTATTTTGAACATTAAATAATAACTTTTAATGTTCGGATATAGATATTGATATAAATTATTTTTATTTACAGTTTTAATAACTAAATGTTTCCTGGTGGAGGATACAGGGATCGAACCTGCTACCTCCTGAATGCAAATCAGGCGCTCTCCCAGATGAGCTAATCCCCCATTTAGGTTTTTGGTGGGCCGAGAAAGACTCGAACTTTCGACCCCACCCTTATCAAGGGTGTGCTCTAACCAACTGAGCTACCGGCCCTACAAGAAGGAAACATTACTTTAAGAAGAGAAATGAGGACGGTCAACATTACCGATGTATATTATTTAGAGTGAAATTTTACTTTCACTCATCCTTAGAAAGGAGGTAATCCAGCCGCAGGTTCCCCTACGGCTACCTTGTTACGACTTCACCCCAGTCGCTGACTATACCGTGGTCAAGGGTTTAAAACCTTGCCTTAAGGTAGAACCAACTCCCATGGTGTGACGGGCGGTGTGTACAAGACCCGGGAACGCATTCACCGTGGCACGCTGATCCACGATTACTAGTAATTCCAGCTTCATGCACTCGAGTTGCAGAGTGCAATCCGAACTGAGGCATCTTTTCGGGATTTGCTTAACGTTGCCGTTTTGCTTCCTGTTGTAGATGCCATTGTAGCACGTGTGTAGCCCAACACGTAAGGGCCATGAGGACTTGACGTCATCCCCACCTTCCTCCAGCTTATCACTGGCAGTTCTTTCAGAGTGCCCAACTTAATGATGGCAACTAAAAGTGAGGGTTGCGCTCGTTGCGGGACTTAACCCAACATCTCACGACACGAGCTGACGACAGCCATGCAGCACCTGTGTTTCGTCCGGCCGAACCGAAAACTCTAATCTCTTAGAGTCGCGACGAACATGTCAAGTGTTGGTAAGGTTCTGCGCGTATCTTCGAATTAAACCACATGCTCCACTACTTGTGCGGGTCCCCGTCAATTCATTTGAGTTTTAACCTTGCGGTCGTACTCCCCAGGCGGTGTGTTTATCGGTTTCCCTGCGACACTGAAAATAAATTTCCAACGTCTAACACACATCGTTTACGGCATGGACTACGAGGGTATCTAATCCTCTTCGCTACCCATGCTTTCGTTCCTCAGTGTCAGTAATGATCCAGAAAGCTGCCTTCGCAATTGGTATTCTTTCTAATATCTACGAATTTCACCTCTACACTAGAAATTCTGCTTTCCTCTATCATACTCTAGCTGAAAAGTTTTGATGGCAGTTCCAGAGTTAAGCTCTGGGATTTCACCACCAACTTTTTCAACCACCTACGAACTCTTTAAGCCCAGTAATTCCGAACTACGCTAGGTCCCTTCGTATTACCGCGGCTGCTGGCACGAAGTTAGCCGGACCTTCTTATTCGGGTACAGTCATTTTCTTCCCCGACGAAAGAGCTTTACAACCCAAAGGCCTTCTTCACTCACGCGGCATCGCTGCATCAGAGTTTCCTCCATTGTGCAAGATTCCCCACTGCTGCCTCCCGTAGGAGTTTGGGCCGTGTCTCAGTCCCAATGTGGCTGATCATCCTCTCAAATCAGCTATTGATCATAGTCTTGGTAGGCCATTACCCTACCAACAAACTAATCAAGTGCGGGCTCATCCAATGGTGCATAAAGCTTTCTCCGTAAAGACTTATCCGGTATTAGCACAAGTTTCCTCGTGTTATTCCAGGCCAAAGGGTAGATACCCACATGTTACTCACCCGTCTGCCACTAAGTATTGCTACTTCGTTCGACTTGCATGTGTTAGGCGTGCCGCCAGCGTACGTTCTGAGCCATGATCAAACTCTCAAGTTAAAAAACGGCGCACACTAGCTTCATATATAGATTGTAAGAATACAATCCATACGATTTTGAAGTGTGTACGACAAATTTTGGTAACCTTAACCGTCCACACTTCTCTTCTTAAATTTTTACTTTTTAAATAGCTAATTGGATCTAAACGCCCAATAATCCTCACTAATCTATTGAT
>CAJQTK010000007.1 GCA_905620495.1 uncultured Candidatus Pelagibacter sp.
TTTAAATCTTCATTATTAAAATTATCTTTATTTTGATCAATAAAATGATCCATTATTTCTATCTTCTCATTTTCAAACTCTGTAACCTTTCTAGCTTCTAGGTTAATGTATAAGGAAAGCCACTCTATAGAGGCTGAAATTTTTTTTGTCTTTTTTTCAATCATTTCAAGTTTTAAATGTAGTCTTTTTTTATCATGATCTAAAAATGTAAGCATGATATCCACTTCATCTTCTTGTTTTATTTCCCTAATATATTTAGTATTGGTTTCAACTACCATTGTACTTCTTTTTTCAGTTTTGGCTGAATTAGCACCCATTTTAAATTTTTCAAGCATTACCTCAATAGCTTGATCAAATATTAAAATATAATAAGCCATATTGAGATGATTATTATAATCAACCCATTCTTTAATTATCTTTTGTGATTTTAGATAAACAGACACAATAAACTAAAAGATATCTTTTAAAAATTTTGGTAAGCCATCAGGATTAGTCCATAAACCACTTTTTCCACCTTCTTTAATTAATAATTTAACATTATCAATTCTAAGATGTGGATTTACAATTTTACTAAGATCATAGATTGTAATTAACGCAGCATTAACACCCATTATAGCTTCCATTTCAACACCAGTTTTTGCAACAGCAGAGACAACACAAAAAACTTCCAAGGAATCATCTTCTTCATCCATAACAATTTTAGTTGCAGTATGATCTATTGGAAGAGGGTGACACAAAGGTATTAATTCACTAGTTTTTTTGACACCTAGCACAGCAGATACTTCAGCTAGTGTAATAGGGTCACCTTTAGGCATTTCTTTATTTTGAATTAAATTAAAAACCTCTTTACCAACATAAATTTTCCCTGATGCTAAAGCTCTTCTGAAAGTTTCTTTTTTAGAAGAAACATCAATCATATTAAAAGAGTTTTTCTTAAAGATTTCTTTAGCCCAATCTTTCAGTTTTTCGTTATTTATTACTTTTAAATTTTTCATTTATCCCCCAGTGCTTGATAAGTTTGGAGTAATACCGGTATCTCCAAGCTCTAAATAATGTGACTCTTTTTTAAGGTGTAATTGTTTTATAATAAGGTCTACAAGATCTTCTTTTTGATTATCATTTTGCAATAGATGTCGGATACTAATTCCAGTATTTCCAAATAAACATAGTCTTAAATCCCCCCTAGAAGTTATTCTTAATCTATTACATGTTTTGCAAAAATCTTTAGAGTAGGGGGCAATTATTCCAAATTTCCCTTTAAATTCAGGATTTATAAAATTTAATGAAGGACCCGCATCTTTTCCATATGTTTGAGGTATCCATTTATTTTTTTCTAAATAATCTTTGAATATTTTAGAGGAAACATGGTTTTTTTTAAAATAATCTAAGTTATCACCAGTTTGCATTAATTCTATAAATCTAAAATCAATATTGTTATCTTTTATGAAATTTCCAAATTTTTTAAACTCATCATGGGTATCATTAATACCCTTAAGTAAAACGGCATTAATTTTTATATTTTTGAAATTTAATTTTTGTAAAGTCTTTATACCTTCTAAAATCTCATCAAGTCTGTCATGACCTGTTAGTTTTTTAAAAGTTTCTCTATTTAAACTATCGATACTAATATTTATTCCATCTAAGCCAGCTTCAGATAATTGTTCTGCAATTTTATCCAAACGATAACCATTAGTCGTCATTGTAACTTTGGGTATATTAGAATTTTGCTTCATATCTCTAAGGATATCAAAAAAGTCTTTTCTAACTGTTGGTTCTCCACCAGTTAATCTAATTTTACAAACGCCCAATTCAGCTAATGCTTTTGTTAGTCTGGATATTTCTTCTGCAGACATAAAACTTCTCGTGTCTCCAGGTGTTTTTTTATAACCTTGTGGCAAACAATAAGTACAGCTGTAATTACACACATCTGTAATCGATAATCTTATGTAGGGGAATTTTCTTCCAAAAGTATCACTTAATGTTTTCATCTTATTTCTATTACATTATATTATAATAATAATATATGAGCAAAATTATTACCAAGATAGAAGTGGATCTATTTAAAAAAGATGGTGCAGTCTTAATCAAAGGCAAATTTGATAACGCGTGGATTGAAAAGTTAAAAAAAGGAATTAAAAAAGCCAAAGAAAGCCCCAGTCCAAGATTTGTAAATCACACGAAAGATCCAAATCTACCTGGGTACTATGAGGATTTTTGGACCTGGGATTTACATAAAGAATTTAAAGATTTTGTATTTAATTCACCAACAGCAAAAATTGCTGCAGAACTACTAGAAGCTCAAAAAATTAATTTAGTAATGGATAATTGGTTTTTTAGAGAAGCGGGCTCAAAGTCATCACCACCTTTTCATCACGATATATCATATTTTGATTTTGAAGGATCCATGTGTGTTTTATGGATACCACTCGAATCTGTGAAAAAAGAAGATGGCATAGCTTGGGTTAAAGGTTCACATTTATGGGATAAACTTTTTTTAAGAACACGTTTTAATGATGGTCATCAAGTTGATGGACAAGCAGGAATTGTTAATGGAAAAAAATACGAATTAACCCCAAACATACTGGAAAATAAAAATGATTATGAGTTTTTACAATGGGATTTTGAGATAGGTGATTGTGTTTACTTTGATATTAGAACCTTACATGGAGGATTAGATACTGTTACGCCAAAAAAAGATATTCATCGGTACACACTAAGAATGGCAAAAGAAAATTCCAAAATTATTTATAGAGGAGAATGGACAAGAGACGAAAGAGCTATTATGGAAGCAAATGGCTATAAAAATGGAGATAATTTAGAAGGTATAATGTTTCCAAAACTTTGGCCTTTAGGTTAAAAGTATCTAAATTTTTTAAAAAATTATGTATAGTAAATTTGGTCAATTCATCGATGGTAAGTGGTCTCCTTCAGAAAAAAATGAAACTTATGAAGTTATCAATCCTGCTACAGAAGAAGTTTTAGGGCACGCTTCAAAAGCAACATCGGTTGATGTTGATAAAGCATTAAAATCTGCTGAAAAAGGATTGAAGGTTTGGAAAAAAATAACACCGTGGGAAAAATCTTATATCCTAAGACGTATAGCAGATAAACTTAGAGAAAAAAAAGATGTACTGGCTAAGTGGATGACTTTAGAAAATGGGAAACCTTTAGCAGAAGGTATTGGTGAAACAAATGGAGCGGCTGACATTTTTGAATGGAATGCTGAAGAGACAAAAAGAATTTTTGGTCAAACTATCGAAAGTAGATTTGAAGACACAAGAGTACATGTTTATTACCAGCCCGTTGGAGTTGTTGCTGCATTATCCCCTTGGAATTTTCCACTTATTTTAGCAGCTAGAAAAATATCAACAGCACTAGCAGCAGGCTGTTCGGTAATTATTAAACCTGATACAATTACGCCCGGTGTAGTGATGGAATTAGTTGATATTTGTAGAGAATGTGGGGTTCCTCCTGGAGCAGTCAATCTTTTATCAGGTGATCCTCCAAGTATAGCCTCTCAATTAATTCAATCAGATATAATTAAAAAAATTTCAATTACTGGATCTGTAAGGGTTGGAAAATTAATTTTAAAACAAGCCGCAGATAAAGTTCAAAGAGTAACAATGGAATTAAGTGGTCATTCGCCTTTTATAGTTTTTGATGATGCTGATATTAAAAAAGCAGCCGATATGGCTATTGCTGCAAAATTTAGAAATAATGGTCAAGTTTGTATTTCTCCTAATAGATTTTATATTCATGAATCAAAAAAAGAAGAATTCATAAACCTATTTATAGAAAAAACTAAAAAATTAAAAATTGGAAATGGAATGGATCCAGATACTCAATTAGGTCCATTAACAACTCAAAAAAGACTGAACGAAGTTGAGGAATTGGTTGAAAAAACTAAACAAGAAGGTGCTAAAGTTTTATTAGGTGGAAAAAGACCAGCAGGCTTTAATAAAGGTTTTTATTATGAGCCAACAATTTTTGATGATGTAAAAGATGATTTTACTATTATGAAACAAGAGCCATTTGGACCATTGGTACCAATGTTATCTTTTAAATCTTTTGATGAAGTAATTGAAAGAGCTAACGATAATGACCTTGGATTGTGTAGTTATATATGTACTAATTCAATGGAAAAAGCCCATAGAGCATCCGAGCTAATGGAAACAGGTATTGTTGCTGTTAATACAGGAGTTGTAGCTGTTGCGGAAGCACCATTTGGAGGAATTAAGCAGAGTGGATACGGAAGAGAAGGTGGATCAATGGCTATTAAAGATTATTTGAATGTCAAATATACTCACATGGGCATTAAAGGTTAGTAGTCATGCAAATTGGATTTATTGGAATTGGCCTCATGGGCTTTCCGATGGCAAAAAATTTACTTAATTCTGGTTATAAATTAAAAGCATTTAATAGATCTCAAGATAAAACTGAAAAATTAAAAAATTTTGGTGCTGTGATTTCTACATCAATCAAAGATGCTGTTACGAATTCAGATATAATCATTACGATGCTTACAGACGATACTGCAGTTGAAAAGGTAATGGGAAATGAAGAGTTTATTAAAAATATTAAACCATATGCTACTGTAATAGATATGAGTTCAATTAATCCAGTCTTATCAAAAAAATATGCAGAGATTTTAAAAGAAAAAAACATAAATTATTTAGATGCTCCTGTTTCAGGCGGCACAATAGGTGCTGAAGAGGCATCACTCGCAATAATGGTAGGTGGTGAAGAAAAAATATTTAATGAATGCTTTGATCTTTTGAAGATTCTTGGCAACCCTACATTAGTGGGCCCGGTATCATCTGGGCAAATATCTAAATTAGCCAATCAAATTATAGTTGGAGTAACTATAGGAGCTGTTGCAGAGGCAGTTACATTGTGTGAAAAATCTGGAACAGATCCCAGTAAAATGATTGAAGCCTTATCTGGAGGTTGGGCTGATAGTAAAATATTACAAACACATGGGAAAAGAATGATTAATAAAGATTTTTCTCCTAAAGGAAAAACTACCACCCAGTTAAAGGATATGACCAACATTATTAATGCGGGCAAAGCAGTTGATTTACATTTACCTATTTCAACTCTAATAAAAGAAATGTATAAAAACCTAGTAGAAGACGGTCTTGGTAATACTGATCATAGCTCTCTGTACAATGAAATTGAAAAAATAAATAAAAAATAAATAATGAAATTATTAAGAATAGGAAAAAAAGGTCAAGAAATTCCAGTTGCTATAGATAAAAATGGAAAATATAGAAATCTTTCTTCACATATTAATGATTTAAATCCTGACACTATAAATTTTGAAACTCTTGAGAGTTTAAAAAATATTAATTTAGAAGATTTAAAAGAAGTAGATAAAAATGAAAGAATAGGTGCTTGTGTATCAAAACCAGGGAATTTTTTTGCTGTAGGCTTGAATTACACCGAGCATGCAAAAGAAACAGGAGCAAAGCCTCCCGAATACCCTGTGTTATTTAATAAATCAGTCCACTCTATAGTTGGACCAAATGACAATGTAATAATTCCAAAGGGTTCTCAACAATTAGATCATGAAGTTGAGATGGCTTTTATAATTGGAAAAAAAGCAAAAAGAGTTCTAGAAAAAGATGCTCAAGATTATATTTTTGGATATTGTATTTGTAATGATATTAGCGAACGTGACTGGCAAAAAAATAGAGGTGGTCAGTGGGTTAAAGGAAAATCTGGTGATACATTTGGTCCATTAGGACCGCACTTGATTACAAAAGATGAAATTAAAGATGTTAATAATTTAAATTTAACGCTAGATGTTAATGGAAACAGACATCAAACTGGCAATACCAATCAAATGATTTTTAACTTTAATTTTCTGGTTGCTCATATCACAAGTTTTATCACCTTAATGCCTGGTGATATAGTTACAACGGGTACTCCACCTGGAGTTGGTCTTGGAATGAATCCTCCTGTTTTTTTAAAAAATGGCGATAACATGGAGCTATCTATTGATAATCTTGGTAGTCAAAATATAAAAGTAGTTGCAGAGTAATTTTATATGATTGAATTATTTATAGCTTTTGGAGCAGGTCTTATCAGTTTTTTATCACCTTGCGTTTTACCTTTAATACCAGGTTATATTTCTTTTATTTCAGGCGCATCCTTAAATGAATTACTTGAAAAGAAAAAAATAAATTTAATCCCGTTAATATTATTTACATTAGGTTTTTCTTTTGTTTTTATCATGTTTGGTGTTGCGGCTTCTTACTTAGGACAAGTGCTTTTACAAAATTCTCAAACTTTAAGAGTAATTGCTGGATTGGTTATTATAATATTTTCTCTACAATTAATTGGAATCATCAATATTAGTTTTTTAAATTTTGAGAAAAAGATTTACACTAAAAGAAATAATAATATTTGGTTTTCTTTTATAGTGGGTATGGCTTTTGGTTTTGGTTGGACACCATGCATTGGTCCAATTCTAGGTTCAATTCTTGCATTAGCCTCTACTGAGGAAACAATATTTAAAGCTGTAATCTTACTTAGTTTTTATTCATTAGGTTTAGCGATACCATTTATTTTATCAGGTTATTTAATGCAAAGATTTTTGATGTTTTCTAAAAATTTTAAAAAGAATATTAATTTAGTATCTAAAATTGGAGGAATAATACTTTTAATTACTGGAATTCTAATCTTAACTGATCAATTACAAGTTTTAGGATATTATATATTAAATTCTTTACCATTTTTGCAAAATTTTGGTTAATAGGATAATAACCAACTTATAGTTATGAAAATTTATCAAATTGATACCAGTGCTAGAAAAGAGGGCTCTACATCAAGAGCTTTAGCCAAGAAATTACTAGATAAAATTAAAAAACCAGAGGACGTGGTCGTATATAGAGATCTTAATGATGAAATGATTTTTATTTCAAATTTAACAGAATCTGGGATGAAAATTCCTGAAGGTGAGCAAACCGAACAACACAAGAAAATGTTTGAAATGTCAGACAAATTAGTTCTTGAGTTAAAAGAGAGTGATACAATTATAATTTCTGTGCCCATTTATAATTTTGGACCACCAGCCACATTAAAAGCTTGGGCAGATTTAACTGCAAGAGTTAAAGAAACTTTTAAATATAACGAAGATGGAAGTAGAGTTGGATTGTTAGCTGATAAACAGGTTTATCTCGTAATTACCTCAGGCGGCACAAAGATTAATAGTAAAGATGATTTTTTAACACCTTGGTTAATCCATGTATTAAATTTTTTTGGTATAAAAAAAATAGACATTATTGCTGCCGATCAAATGGCAATAGACTATGAAAAATCAATTAAAGCTGCCGAAGATGAAATTGATAAAATTAAGCTTTAACGAAGAAGAATTAAATAGTAAGTTTTTTTATAATGACCTTAATAAACACAAAAGAATATAAGATTTATTCAAATTTTTTAAGTAATTTAGCAAATGATTTAACCAAGTTTTATTTTTCAAAACTAAACAAAACTTTTAAAGTAACAAATAAAATACAAGGCAAAGGGTACGACCCTGTTACCACATCTGATAAAGCTTTTGAAAAATTCATTAGAGCAAAAATTAAAAATAAATTTCCAAATCACCAAGTAATAGGGGAAGAGTTTGGTCATAAAAAAACTTTAAGTGATTACACTTGGGTTATTGATCCAATTGATGGAACAAGATCTTTTGTAATAGGTAATCCTACTTGGAGCAACTTAATATCTCTTAACTTCAAAGGTAACCCTATTGTTGGTTTGGCAAATTTTCCAATTTTAAATAAGTACTATTTAAATATTAATAATAAAAATGCATATGTGTTTGAGAATAAAAGAAAAAGAAAAATTTCAGTTTCCAAAAATATACCTTTTTCAAAAATAAAAGTATCAGGTGCTTTTCATGGTGCAATCTCTCTTAAACAACAATTAAAAATTCCAAAAGTTTTAAAGTTAATGCAATTTCCAACTGCAGATGCTTTAAGTTATTCTCATTTATGTGAGGGAAAAATTGATGTTGTCTTTCAATGTGCAAATAAGATTTGGGATATCCATCCATTAATACCAATTATAAAAGCTGCTGGTGGCGTTGTAACTACCTGGAACAATAAAGACGCTGTTAATGCAGGCAGTATTTTGGTGTCGGCTAATCAGTCTACTCATAATAAAATGCTTAAACTTTTGAAACCAGTTTCAAAATAAATGAAAACTATTCCTAGCAAGGCACAAGCCATCTTAGACTTTTGGTTAAAAGACACTCCAGCCGAGAAGAGATTTAAAAAAGATGAGAATTTAGATAAGATAATTACAGAGAAATTTTTAAAAGATTATGAGTTAGCAAGCTCAAATGAATATGACGATTGGCAAGACACTCCATTAGGAAGTTTAGCGCTAGTTCTTTTATTTGATCAATTTTCAAGAAATATGTTTAGAGACGATCCAATAGCTTTTAGTCAAGATCATAAAGCAAGATTAATAGTAAATGATTGTGTTTATGCAGGATTTTTAGACGAACTGGATCAAACTCAAAGATTATTTATGATATTACCGCTTATTCATAGTGAAGAGATCACAGACCACGATATGGGCTATTATTTAATCGATAAATATTTAAAAGATCACCCAGATTTAGTTACTATTAAAAAGTTTTGGAAAGATCACACATTAGCAATTAAGAAATTTCACAGATATCCTCATCGAAACATAGTATTAGGTAGAAAATCTACTCCTGAAGAAATAGAGTTTTTAAATCAACCAAACTCATCCTGGTAAAATGTTCACTAAGTGAACAGATGAAGTAAAGCATTCAAAATTAACATTACTGTAGTGACAATATGTCATTTTATTATAACGAAATGCAGATCTATAAGGTGCGTATAAAATTCAAAAATTAACATTATCTTCTCTCTCTATTAGATAGTTAATATTAACTTTCCTCGAAAGAGAGAAATTTCTTATTGTCAATATCCTCACTCGATACTATAAATTTTAAATGAACTTCAAGTTTGTATATAAAATATGTGCTAAATCTGAGTGGCTTGAGATTAAGAATAAGGGCCAACTAACAGGTTCTAAAAAAGATCTAGAAGATGGCTATATTCATTTTTCAGGGGATGACCAGGTTGCAGGAACTCTTAAAAAATTTTATCAGAATCAAAAAGATTTAATCTTATTAAAAGTGGATACTTTAAAACTTGATCATTTAGTTTGGGAACAAGCTTCAGATGGAACTATGTTTCCACACTTATATTCTCCATTGGATATTTCTAATGTTGTTGATGAATATGATATTATTTTATCTGATGATGGTACTCACATTTTACCATCTATTTTTTAACTTGTCTTTTAAGGGGTTCACCCTTTCAGAAAGCTCCAAAAGAGTTCCCCTGTAAGTTAGCGGTATACGCCAAAATCCATAATAATGGACTTTATATTTTTTCGATCTTAATTAGTCTTTGATTATTTAATCACACCAGTTATGTGTCAGGTGGTGATAAATTCATAATCATCCTCCTTTGTTGGTATTTACACAATAACATTTCTAAATATTTCATACAAAACATTTATTTAACCTTTTGTTAAATAAATTTATTGAATACAACTTTAAGAAATATTATGATGTCGATAATTTTATAAACTCTTCTAATTAAATTTACTTCAATATAATTTTATTAATTATTACCTAAAAGATTTACCATCAACACACCAACAATAATAAAACCCAAACCTATTATTGAATAAAGATTTGGCACTTGATTGTATTTAATTATACCAACAATTACTGTTGCAATGATTGCAAGACCTGCAAATGAAGCATAAGTAATTCCTATAGGTATATTTTTCATAACCATTGATAAAGCATACATACATAAAACAATGGTAATTCCTGTGATGATACTTGGAAAGAGAAGAGTAAAACCCTCAGCACTTTTTGCAAAACTATTTGAAGTAACACCTAGTACAACTGCTAGCGCTAAAAATAAGTAAGAAGTTGTCATATTCATTAATTAGTCTTTCCCATGGTATTTAACAATATAACACCAATTATTATTAAAGATATTCCAAGAATGGCATAAAGATTTAGGGTTTGATTATATTTTAAAACACCAAAAATTGTTACTGCTGTAATAGTAAGCCCACCATAAGTAGCGTAGGTAAAACCAACGGGTATAATAGTCATTGCTTTAGACAAGCAAAAGATACATGCAACAATTGTAAAGATGCAAAAGATAGTAGGGTAAATATTTGTAAAGCCTTCTGTAGCTTTTAAAAAACCGTTGGATAAAATTCCAAGAATTATAGCAAGTACTAGAAATATGTAACCACTAGCAAGATTCATTTAATTATCTTAAATGAAATCTCGCTAGAGATATATAATTATTTAGGTATTTTTGTAGCGCCAGTTTCAAGAGAAATCATTTTTCCATCTTGATATTTGAACACTGCCATTACTGCTTCTGTATTTCCATCATCGAAAGTTACAAATGCATGTTCAATGCCAATTTCATCATTTTCAAAAAGAACTCTTATCTTGTCTCTTTTGATGTCTCCACTCATTGCCCATTTAATTACATCTGCTTTACTTAAAACTTTACCTGAAGCATGCATTGTGAATTTATAATCATCATGCAACAGTTCGTTCATAGCAGCTTCATCTTTTGCTTCCATAGCTGCGTTATATTTCGCTAGTATCGACATATTTTATCCTTTGTTGGTTTGTTTTTTAATTTTAACTATATGTGGACAGCTCATATAAATTGACAAAAAGGTCATGTGACATATTTAAATCCAATTGGGGTAGGGCAACCCTTTATCTTCAAGAAATTTTTTATTAAACATCTTGGTTGAATATTTATCGCTCTTATCACAAAGAATTGTGACAATAGTTTTTCCAGGTCCAAGTTCTTTACCTAGCCTAATAGCCCCTGCAATATTAATCCCACAGCTTGTGCCAAGGCTTAATCCTTCATGTTCTATCAAATCATACAGTATAGGTAATGCTTCATGATCATCTATTGAATAAGCATCATCAATTTTAGCATTTTCAAAGTTTTTAGTAATTCTACTTGAGCCAATTCCCTCGGTAATTGATCCGCCTTCAGATTTTAATTCACCATTCTTTATATAATTATAAAGAGCAGAGCCTTTAGGATCAGATAAATAAATTTTGATATCTTTATTTTTCTCTTTAAGAGCATTACTTACTCCTGAAATTGTTCCACCCGTTCCTGATGAACACACAAAACCATCAACTTTACCTTCAGTTTGTTCCCAAATTTCTAGTCCTGTTCCTTCGTAATGACCTTTTGCATTTGCAACATTGTCAAACTGATTGGCCCAAACAACACCATTGTTATTTGAAGGTCTTAATTCATCTGCAAGTTTTGCTGCAACTTTAACAAAGTTACCATCATCTTTATAAGGTTTTGCAGGAACTAATCTTAAATCAGCACCAATATTTATAAGCAAATCTTTTTTTTCTTGGGTTTGGTTATCATTCATAACTATAATTGTTTTGTAACCAAGTGAATTTCCAAGCAGACACAAGCCAATACCAGTATTTCCAGCTGTACCCTCAACGATTGTGCCACCTTTAGAAATTAATTTTTTTTCTTCAGCGTCTCTAATCAATGTTAGTGCAGCACGATCTTTTACAGATCCACCAGGGTTCATAAACTCAGCTTTACCGTAAATATTACAACCAGTAATCTCTGATGCAGCTCTTAATTTTATTAGTGGAGTATTGCCTATGCCTTGAATAAAATTATCCTGATAGTTTTTCATCAATCTAATTTTGTATCACTTCCAGGTGTAACGCCATAAGCTTTAAATTCTTTAGTAGCAGTTCCAACATTTTTTGCAGGTATTCCAACCATTACTGCATTTTCAGGAACATCTTTAGTAACAACTGCATTAGCACCAATTTTTGAATTTGCACCTATTGTAACTGGACCTAAAATTTGAGCACCAGATCCAACTACAACATTATCTTTTAATGTTGGGTGTCTTTTTATTAATCTTTGTTCATTTGAATTAATGCTTGGTGCAATTCCACCTAGTGTTACCATATGGTAAATGGTTACGTTGTCACCAATCTCAGAAGTTTCACCAATTACAACTCCCATACCGTGATCAATAAATAAATTTTTTCCAATTTTCGCTCTTGGGTGAATTTCAATTCCAGTTAAAAATCTTGAAAACTGAGAAATGATTCGAGCAATTAAATCAAACTTAGCTAAACAAAAAAAATGTGCAATTTGATGAAATAATACTGCCTTAACACCTGGGTAAGTTAAAATTAAACTTAGTTTAGATTTTGCCGCAGGGTCTCGGTCAATTATAGATTGTAAAAAGTTGTTCATTATTTATTGCTAGTGTTGATTATAAATTTATATTGATTTATATAAGCTTTAAATAAGAAATTTAAAGAGGAAAATCTATGTACAAAAACACCAACTGTTTTCATTTAGCAATACCTTGTGGTGATTTAGAAAAAGCTAAGCATTTTTATAGCGAAATATTAGGTTGTAGATTAGATAATTCAGCACAAGAATGGGCAGATGTTGATTTTTGGGGAAATGAATTAACACTTCACGCAAGCGAACATAAGCTTGAAAGTGAAAGACATGATGTTGATATGGGTAATGTTTCTGTACCTCATTTTGGTGTGCATTTATCTAGAGAAAATTTTAACTCACTAAAAAAAAGATTAACAGATAATAATACAAAATATTATGATAAGCCATATTTAAGATTTAAAGGTTCAAAATATGAGCAAGAAACGTTTTTTGTTAAGGATCCTAACGAAAATATTTTAGAGATCAAAACACTGACAGCAAATCCAGAATAAAAATTATGACTACTGACTATAAAGCTGTAGCTAACAAATTAAAGTTTGAAGGTAGAGCTTTTATTGATGGTAAGTATGTTGATGCTATTGATGGTGAAAAGTTTGAAAATATAAATCCTGCAACAGGCGAAACGCTTTGTTCGGTTTCAAAATGTAACCATAAGGATGTTGATTTAGCTGTTAAAGTTTCAAGAAAAGCTTTTAATAGTGGTGTTTGGTCTAGAACATCACCAGAGTTTAGAAAAGATGTTTTACTGAAGTTTGCAGAATTGTTAAGACAAACTGGCGATGAAAATTCAGTTCTTGAATGTGTTGATACTGGAAAATTAATCGGAGATTGTATTAATGAAGTTGCAAATGATGCTCCAATGCATTTTCAGTGGTATGGAGAATTAATAGATAAAGTATTTGGTAAAGTTGGACCAACAGAACCATCATTAACTAGTTTAATTGTTAAAGAGCCAATTGGTGTAGTTGCAGGAGTAGTTCCTTGGAATTTCCCTTTAATGATGGCAGTTTGGAAAATGGCACCAGCATTAGCTGCAGGCTGTTCGGTTATAATTAAACCAGCAGAAGACACACCTTTAACCGCAATAAGAGTTGCTCAAATTGCAAAAGAAGCTGGTATTCCAGATGGAGTTTTAAATGTTGTTCCGGGTTTTGGTGATGTTGGAGAAGCTCTTGGGAGACACCCAGATGTTGATGCAGTTTCATTTACAGGCTCAACTGAAGTTGGTGGATTATTCATGAAATATTCTGGTGAAAGTAATTTAAAAACAATTGGTTTAGAGATGGGTGGAAAAAGTCCATTTATCGTTTTAGAAGATGCAAAGATTACAGATGATTTAATTGATAATGCAATTAACTCTGCTTTTTGGAACGGTGGTCAAAACTGCTCTGCAAACATGAGACAAATAATTCATAGCAAAGTTAAAGATGAGTTTTTGGATAAAGTTTTAAAAAAAGTAAAAGCCCTTAAAGCTGGAGATCCATTAGACCCAAGTTCAAATATGGGATCTATGATTTCTAAAAAACATTTAGCAACAGTAGATGGTTATATTCAAAAAGGAATTGATGAAGGAGCCAAACTTTTATTGGGTGGAGTATCAACTGAAAACCAAAAAGGGTTTTTTGCAAAACCAACACTTTTTGATGATTTAAAAGAAAATATGACAATTGCTCAAGAAGAAATTTTTGGTCCGGTATTAGGAGTTCTCACTATTAACAGCGATGAAGAAGCTTTAAAAATAGCCAGTAATTCTAAGTACGGTTTACATGCAAGTGTTTTTACTCAAGATATCGATAGAGCTTTTCACATGGCTAAAAGCTTACCATGTGGAACAGTTTCAGTTAATACTTTCTCAGAAGGGGATATTAAAACACCCTTTGGCGGATACAGACAATCTGGTTCGTTAAGCAGAGACCAAGGTACGGAAGCACTAGATCAATACTTACAAACTAAAACTATTTGGATTAGTCACTCTTAAGAGTAATAATGAACTTTCTTATATTAGGTTTTTTAACCGGTATGAGCCTAATTTTAGCTATCGGAGCACAAAATATATTTGTCATAGAGCAAGGTTTAAAAAAGCAACATATATTAC
>CAJQTK010000008.1 GCA_905620495.1 uncultured Candidatus Pelagibacter sp.
TTCTGTAAAAGTTTTTTTTCTTTTTTTTAATACTATTTTTTTATTAACAAGTTCATCATATTGAATTTTGTTTATATAGTTATTTTCATATAAATTTTCTAAAACTAGGTCTCTCCTAAATTTAGCTAAGATTATATCTTTATAAGGGTTGTATCTACTTGGTGCTTTTGGTAATGCTGCCAATAAAGCTGTTTCATCATAATTCAGTTCACTAATTGGTTTATCAAAATATTCTAGACTTGCAGATGCCACTCCATAAGCTCCTCCACCAAGATAAATTTGGTTTAAATATAGTTCTAATATTCTTTCTTTTGAGAGAGCTCTTTCTATTCTAAATGCTAAGATTGCCTCTTTTATTTTTCTGTTTAAACTCACTTCACTTGTTAATAAAAAATTTTTTGCTACCTGTTGTGTTATAGTGGATGCACCTTCCAACCTTCTTGATGATGAAATATTAGAAATGTTATTTATTACAGCTCTCAAAACTCCCTTTGCATCTACCCCAGGGTGTGAAAAAAAATTTTTATCTTCGGCAGATAAAAAAGCATTGATTACTTTTTTTGATATTGCATTGTAGGGAACAAAAATTCTTTTTTCAGTTGAAAAGTCATTCACCAATTCCCCATCACCTGAGTAAACTTTACTTGAAACAGATGGCTTGTAACTCTTAAGAAATTTATAATCTGGTAAATTATTAGAAAAAGCCCATAAAACAGCTAATATAGAAAATGCACTCAATAGACCTAAGCTTAAAATTAGTATAAATATATTTTTAATAATTCGATGCATTTTAGTATAATATACATCTGAATTTGTTAAAGTTAAGGCATCAAAATTTAAACAAAATTTAAAATTATTTAAATACAATGAAACAACTAATCAAAAATTTATGGAAAAAAATTTATACATTGATGCTTCGCATCCAAACGAGACTAGAGTCGTACTTAAAACAGGTGATAATATTGAAGACTATGAGTACGAGGGTTTAAAAAACAACCTAATCAAGAACAACATATTCCTCGGAAAAGTTAGTCGTGTAGAGCCGTCGTTACAAGCTGCCTTTATCGATTTTGGAAGAGATAGACATGGTTTTTTATCTTTCAACGATATTCAGTCAGATTACTATCAAATTCCCCAAAGTGATTTAATCAAGATAAAGGAAGAAGAAGAAAGAGAAAGGGAGGAACTCTTAAAAGAGGGTGAAAAAGAAGAGCAAAAAAATATCAACGAAGGTAATCTAGATGTTAATGATCCAGTTGAAATTAAACCTGAATCAGAAATTGAATTAGATACATCTGAAGAAGTAATAACAGCTGATGAATTAGCAGTAAGTGAGAGCACTAATCAAGAGACACTAGTTCCTGAAATAAAAAAACCAGCTCCAAGATTCAGGTCTAAAAGATATAAAATACAAGAAGTTATAAAACCCAATCAAGTAATTTTAATACAAGTATTAAAAGATGAAAGAGGACAAAAAGGAGCTGCGTTAAGTACCTTTATTTCTATAGCTGGAAAATATATTGTTTTAATGCCAAACACGTCAAAGGGTGGTGGAATATCCAGAAAAATTTTTAATCCTGGTGAGAGAAAAAAAATTCGAACAATTTTAAACGATATAGCCATACCAAAAGAAATGGGACTTATCGTTAGAACTGCAGGATCAAATAAAACTAAAAATGATATAGATCATGATCTTCAAACATTAATAAAAACTTGGAATGAAATTAAGGAAACTGCTTTAAATTCTATAGCACCATCTTTAATTCACCAAGAAAGTGACATTATAAAAAGAACTTTGAGAGATATGTATGACGAAGATACAAACAGCATAGTCATCGAAGGTAATGACGGATATAAAAAAGCACAAGGTTTCATGAAATTAATGATGCCTTCTCATGTTAAAAAAATAAAGAAATATAGAGAAAAAGTTCCTTTATTTTTTAAAGAAAATATAGAAGAGAAATTAAATCAAATTTATGACTCAGAAGTTAAGTTAAAATCTGGTGGATACTTAGTAATTAACCCAACAGAGGCCTTAGTTTCAATCGATATAAACTCAGGAAGCTCAATAAAACAAAAAAATGTTGAAAGCACTGCTTTAGATACTAATCTTGAAGCTGCAGAAGAAATATCAAGACAAATTAAAATTAGAGATTTATCTGGTTTAATAATAATCGACTTCATTGACATGTTAAGCTTTGGAAATAGAAGATTGGTTGAAAGAAAACTTAAAGAAAAATGTAGAACAGATAGGGCAAGAATTCAGATAGGAAGAATTAGTACTTTTGGGTTATTGGAAATGTCTAGACAAAGACTGCGTGAAAGTGCTGTAAAATGGAAAGTTACTCTCACAGACGAGTCTTTTGCTATGAAAATTCTTAAATTAGTT
>CAJQTK010000009.1 GCA_905620495.1 uncultured Candidatus Pelagibacter sp.
GCTGCTGAAAATTTTTTAAAAGATGCAAAAAAATATTTAACAAAAAATGGTGAAATTTTACTTGGAATGAATACTTTTTATGTTTCAGAAAAAAAATGTATAAAACTAATTAAGCTTCAAAAATTTAAAATTAAAAAAATAACAAAAATGATATTCAATACATCTGTTGTTTTTAAAATAAAACTTATTTAGAAATTAAGTAATTTCCTATTGCAAGATAATCAATGCCTGTACCTGAGAAACACCTAATAGCTTCTGACGGTGTATTTACAATTGGCTCACCCTGGATATTAAATGAAGTATTAATTACAATAGCCTCACCAGTAATTTTTTCAAATTCTTCAATTAGTTTATAAAATTTTTTATTTGTTTTTTTTCTAACTATTTGTGGTCTAGATGTTCCGTCAACATGAACTGCTGAGGGTAAAATATTTCTATATTTTTTTTCCATAGGAAATGCAAGTATCATAAAATCACTATCTGGAACATTTCCATAATATTCCTTGTACTTATAATCATTTACTGCTGGACAAAAAGGTCTCCAATTTTCTCTATGCTTAACCTCAGCATTTAATTTATATTTCATATTTTTGAAAAGAGGATTAGCTAAAATTGATCTATTTCCTAACGCTCTTGCTCCGGCCTCTGCTCGGCCTTGGAACCAGCCAACTATTTTTCCTATTGCTAGTTTTTTAGCAACTTCTTTTTCAATATTGATTATTTTTTTAAATTTTATTTTTGCCTCGATCAAAGATTTTTTAATTTCTTTATCTGAATATCCAATTCCATAGTAACTATGATTCATTATATCAAAATTACCTTTTTCATTTTTTGCTGCAAGCATAGCAGAACCTAAAGAAACCCCATTGTCAGCTGCGGCAGGCTGAATATAAATATTTTTTACCTCAGGAAGATTTGCCAATATACCATTAAGTTTACAGTTCATATGCACGCCACCAGCCAAACATAGGTTTGGCTCTTTTGTTTTTTTAATCAAGTCTTTTACAAGTAACGCGACAACTCTTTCTAATCGCCACTGAACATTATAAGCTAAATCTTTATAAAATTTATTAATTTTAGCACCTCTGTTAAGAGGCTTTCCAAAAATATTAATAAACTTATCTGTAAATCTTGGATTGATAGTTCTTTTTTTTCCAAATCTTAAATTAGGATTTAATACAAATTCTCCATTAAGCTTATTATAATATAAAAACTTATTTAATTGATTTTGTATTTTCTCCGAATAATTTCCAAAAGATGCAAGTGCCATAAGTTTGCCTTCTTCAGAGTTACTTTTAAAACCAAAAAACTCTGTAAATGTAGAATAAAAACCTCCTAAAGTATTAGGTAAATGAAATTTCTTTATACATTTAATATTATTTCCATTTCCTATATAAAAACCACCTGTAAATTCTTCACCCATGCCATCTAATATTAAAATACTACTTTTTTTAAATCCAGAGGGATAAAACGCACTTGCAGCATGACATAAATGATGTTTGTAGTAGTAAATTTTATTATTAAATTTTTGATTTTTTTTAGCTAATGCCCAATTAAGTTCATTTTTAATTTTATCGGGATCATAACCCAGTCTCACCCTTTTTTCTAAATTTAAATTATAATTACTTTTTAAATCAGGATTTTTATTATAAAGTTTTTTTATCAATTTGGGAACTTTAGTAAACTGGTGTGGACAATCCCAACCAAAAGATATTTTTTTAACCTTATCTATTGTAATTCCACCCTCTTTTAAACAATAAAAAATTGAATTAATTGGAAGTGCCAAAGGGGCATTTTTAATTCTTGAAAACCTTTCTTCTTCTGCAAAAGCAATTATTCTTTTACCTCTAAGCAATGCTGCTGATGGGTTAGTTCCAACTCCACCAAATATTCCCAAGTAATAATTCACAATTTTGTATATTTTTAAGTTTTATTTTATATATAGTGTTTTTATGTTTATAATAAACATAATAAATATTTCATAAATGTAATACTAATTAAATGGAAAAAATACTAATCATTTGTGCACATCCTGATGATGAAGTTTTAGGATGTGGAGGTACATTATTAAAACATAAAAAATTAAAAGATCAAATTAACATTTTATTTGTTTTTGAAGGTAGTAGTGCCAAAAACAAAAATAATATTAATGAATTTAATCTAAATTTAAGAAAAAGAGAAAAAAGTGCAATTAAGGTTGCAAAATTTTTAAAATCAAATTCAATAAAATTTTTGAATAATGAAAATTTAAACTCAAGTCCGGACAATAAACTTAAAATTACAAATGAGATTACAAAACATATTGAAGAAATTAAACCGGAAACAATCTATACTCATTCTTCTAAGGATCTAAATATTGATCATAGGACCTGTATTGAATCAGTTTTAATCGCCACTAGAGTTAATAAAAAACCAGTTAAAAAAATTTTATCATTTGAGATTCCATCTTCAACAGAATGGTCTTTTAATTTATACGGCACTTTTGCTCCAAATTATTATGTAAAAATTGATGAATTTATTAAAAATAAAATGAAATTATTAGAATTTTATAATTATGAATTAAAACCTTTTCCATATCCTAGGTCAAAAGAAAATATTTTATCACAAGCAAAACTATCAGGATCAGCAGTTGGAACTAATTATGCAGAGAGATTTGAAGTTATTAAGATTTTAAATTAAATTTATTTTGCTTTTATATTCTTTGACTTTACTATAGAACAAGTTTTTGGGCCTGTAGCTCAGTTGGTTAGAGCAGTACACTCATAATGTCGGTGTCCTTGGTTTTTCCCTTGTTATATCGATGTTAACTATAAAATTGTTCTATAATTCAATATTTTCTATTGGAATATTGTTAAAATGATTTTCATAAATTTTAACGTAAGAAGATTCGATATTTTTGGTATAAAGTTTTGTATCGAATAACGGTTCAGTAAGCTTGTTTAGTGACAATTTATTTTTTATGTGATTTAATTTTTCTAAATTTGTAGCAAGATTTATAATTAGATTTTCATATTCTTCTTTTGTATGAGTAATTAACTCTTGCATATTAATAGAATTTAAAACACTTCCAGCAACTCTACTTGCAAAAGTCTCACCAATTAGAGTAACAACTGGCAAGTTAGCCCAAAGGGAATCGCTGCAAGTAGTGTGTGCTCCATATGGATAGGTATCTATAAAAAGATCTGCACAACTATGTCTTGATAAATGTTCTTCTATAGGTATTCTTTTGGCAAAAATAATTCTTTCAGGATTTATTCCATTTTTAATAGCTTCTTTTTTTAAATTTTCAGAAGTTTTTATATTATCTTCAAGTAACCAAAGAACACTCTTATTAATTTTTTTTAATACTTTTATCCATATATAAAAAATTTCAGGGTTTATTTTATAATGTCTATTAAAACAACAAAATACAAATGAATTTTCCGGTAAGCCTAAATCTTTTTTAGTGAATTTTTTTTCTGATATTTTTTGAGAAGAATCTCTTACTTGATATGAGTGTGGTAAATAAATTATTTTTTCAGAATAATATTTTTGACTATTTTCCGGAATTAAAAATTGATCAGCAACAATGTAATCAATATTTTTTGAACCTAAAGTACCAGGATATCCCAAATAATTAATTTGTATAGGAGCACATTTGTGTAAAAAAACTCCAAATCTATTAAGTTTTGTATAGCCCATAAGATCAATAGCAATATCAATCTCAAATTCTCTTGAAAGTTTAGCAATTTCATCATCAGTTTTTGTGTGAACATCAATAAATTTATCAAAAGCTGATGAAATTCTATTTTGCATTGAATCATTTTTTTGAGGACCAAAAGAAAAAGCAAATATTTCAAATTTTGATTTATTATGTAGTTCGAACATTTTTGCCAATAAATATGACATTGC
>CAJQTK010000010.1 GCA_905620495.1 uncultured Candidatus Pelagibacter sp.
AAATTCTTTAGTAACGGTATGATCATAAGCAAATATTTTAGAATTTTTATTCTTTTTTAAAAAACTTTTTTCAAATGCCCAATCATCATTTAAACCACATGTTATTAAGGTATCTGTTTTATTAAAAATTCTCTTATCAACTATATATCCCCCATCAGTTTTAGGGCCAATTCTAATTAAATTAGACTTACTTATGTGGAATGGTTTTAAAAATTTTGGAAGCACAGTGGTTTATTTTATATATAAAATAATATATAATACAATTCATGAATATAAAATCAGCCGACGATTTAGTTAATGAAGCTTTATTAGAAATTAGAACTATTTCTGCTGATGAAGCCTTAGAAAATTTTGAAAGTAAAAAAATAAATCTTATAGATATTAGAGATATTAGGGAACTTGAAAAAGAGGGTAGAGTTGAAAACTCACATCATATACCAAGAGGAATGTTGGAATTTTGGATGGATCCTAATGGTCCATATTTTAAACAAGGTAAATTAGACCAAGGTAAAGAAATGGTTTTATTTTGTGCTGGTGGTCTAAGATCTGCATTGGCAGCCAAATCTCTTAAAGATATGGGTTTTGAAAATGTATCACACATCGATGGTGGCTTCGCAGCAATAAGTCAAAGTGATTTTAAAATAGTTTAAACTATTTATTATATTCGTCTAAAGCAAATTCCAATCTATCTTGTCCCCAATATATTTTATTATTCACAACAAAGGTAGGAGCTCCAAATATTTCTTTATCATGAGCTGCTTGAGTGATATTTTTTAATTCTTCTTTTATTTGAGGATCTTTAATACCTTCAAAAAAACTATTTGGATCGATTTTGCATTTTTTTAGAAGTGATTTTATAATTTCTTCATTAGAAATATCGAGATTATCTTTCCAATAAGCATCAAACATTACGTTTAGATATAAATCTTTATTTTCATTGTTAATAAAAAGATAACCACGCATGATATTGAGAGAGTTAATGGGGAATTTAGAATTCCAAAAAAAATTAGACCTATCTTTTTTTGCGATTAAATCACAATCACTTATCATATGTTTTAGTTTGGGCTTGATAAAAGCTGGTGCTGTAATACCCTGTAGATTATGCAGACCTCCCACTAGAACTGGCTTATAATCAAAATTAATATTTTTAGTTAGTTTAATTTTTAAGTGTGCCAGGTAAGAGTAGGGACTTATGAAATCAAAATAGAAATCTATTTTTTTAGTCATACAAATTAATTCTTCTAGCGTAAAAAATTCTTATGATCCAATAGAGGATTAGACCTATAGGTCCAATAAAATATGTTACTAAAAGTGGGAAGGACATCAAAATTTTATTTACTCCAAATTTTTGAGAGTCTTTAACGATCCAACCTCCACAAAATAAATTCATCGCCAAAAAGTGCGTCCAAAATAAAATTATGAAAGCCTTATATGTAAATAAATTACTAACAGCATCAAAACCAAGGTAAAGTTCAAAATTTCTAATAAAATCATAGCCTTCATTAAAAAATAAATGAAGTAAATACCCATAAGCTAGACTTAAAATAAAAATTGGAAAAATTGATGTTATAAAAACTCTACATATTTGTGACTGCGGAAAGATTATTAATACCAACCAAAAAGGTAAAACTCCAAGATTTAACCACAGAAAAATCATCTCTACAGTGAAATATGTATAAATTTGCTCGATCATTTTTTGTTATATTATATTACAAGATAACATGATTCCTATGAGAAATAGAAAAAAAACATTAGAGGTTACAATGGAAGAGATGCGAAACTTTTCTTTCGCATATATTGAAAGATATGCACCCTCTAAACAACAATTAAGAACCTATTTATTAAAGAAATATCTTAAAGCAAATGTACCTAATGTTAAAAAACAAGACATCACAGATCTCATTGATATTGTTTTGGTAGATCTTGAAAAAAGTAAATTTATTAGTGACAAATTTTATTCTGAGAGTAAGTCACGTAGTTTAATCCAAAAAGGAAGCTCTATAAATAAGATTAGATACTATTTAATGGGAAAAGGAATTAATGATACTTATATTAAAGAGACATTGGAGAAGATTAAAGAAGATAATTCTGACCAAGATTTCTTCTCAGGTATCAAGGTATGTAAAAAAAAAAGAATTGGACCAGCAAGAGCAGAGGATAATAGATCTTTATTTTATAAAAAAGATATCTCTCTCCTTGCAAGAAATGGTTTTGACTTTGAAACCTCAAAAAGAATAATGGATATTGACCAAACTGAGTATTTTAAGATTATTAAACTACTTTAATTTTTTTTCTTCCTCTTCTTCTTTTGCTAAATGAGTAACTATGTTTTTTATGTAGTTTTTAACAAAAACAAAAACTAAAAGACCAAATATTGAAACTGAAACTATTATAATTAAGATTATTCTTAGATGCTCATCCATTAGAGTATATTTTTATTTTTTAAAATTAAACTTGGGTTTTTAAATTCAGGCTTACCATATAGAATTTCATCACCATTAAAATCTGTTATTTTCCCACCAGCATGATCTAATATGGCGTGCCCAGCTGCTATATCCCACTCGCAAGCTCTTGGTTCTGCAACATACATATCAAACTCACCAGCAGCAATCACACAAAATTTTAATGAACTCTTCATTTTTTGGCAAGAGGTAATTTTATTTTTTTTATGAATTTCTAAAATTTCTGGTTTTAATTCGTTTGAATAGCTCACCGCAGTTAACTCTTCATAATCTTTTTTTTTATCTATTAAAGATATCTCATGACCATCAATAAGCTCATAACTATTAGACATGCCGTAAGAATAAAAAATTCTTTCTTTTGCAGGAACTGTAATAATTCCTATTGCTGGTTTTTTATCTAATATTAACGCAGCATTTAATGTGAATTCATCTCTATTATTTATATAATCTTTTGTTCCATCTATTGGATCAATTAACCAAAAATTTGTTAAATTAGAATCACCCTTGTGATTAACACTTTCTTCTGAAACAATTGGTATATTTGGAGTTATTTCTTGAATTTTATTTGTTAAAATTTTGTTAACTTCAATATCACCATTACTTACTGGGGTATTGTCTGATTTAATTTCTTTTATTAATCCAACTTTTCTTAAATCTAAAGCCACCTGGCTTGCTTTATTAAAGGTGTCTATTAGAGACAGTGTTATCTTTTTAGTTTCTTCAATATTCATTTATAAATCTTTTCTAACCTAATTATTTCTGAGTTAATTACTTTTTTTCCAACATTTTCAAAATTAACTGTAACTTTGCCGTTAATTATTGATTGAACTTGTCCAATACCCCAATCTTTATTCTCTTTATTAGTGACTTTGTCACCTGGTTCATAATCTAAAATCATTTAATTTACTTATATCTAATATACTAATAAATATCATGAAATATGATTAAATTGAATTCAATTGGAATAGCCAAAGAACCAAAAGATACATTAATTGTTGTTGCGATGTCTGGTGGGGTAGATTCCTCAACTGTTGCAGCCATGATGAAGAATGAAGGTTACAACGTTATAGGTATAACTTTAAAACTTTATAATGACAATAAAGAAACAGCATCTTCAAAACAGTGTTGTGCAGGTCAAGACATTATGGATGCTAAAAGAGTAGCTGATAAATTAAAGATAGAACATAAAATTCTTTATTACCAAGATAAATTTAAAGAAGGCGTCATTGATAATTTTATAGATAGTTATTTAAACGGTGAAACACCGATACCTTGTGTTCAGTGTAATAAAACAGTTAAATTTACAGATTTATTTGAAGAAGCAAAAAGATTAAAAGCAGATGCTTTGGTTACAGGTCATTATGTCAAAAGTATTACTAAAGAAAATAATACCGATATGTACCGGGGAATAGATTTAAATAGAGATCAAAGTTACTTTTTATTCAACACTACAAAAGACCAATTAAACTTTTTGAGGTTTCCGCTAGGTAATCTTCTTAAAGATGAAACAAGAAATATTGCTAGAGAACTCGACCTCAATGTTGCTGATAAACCTGATAGTCAAGATATATGCTTTGTACCAAATGGCGATTATGCTTCTGTTATAGAAAAATTTAGACCGAACTCTTTTAGTAAAGGAAACATAAAGAACATGGAAGGTGAAGTGATAGGTGTTCATGATGGAATTATTAATTATACAATTGGTCAACGAAAAGGAATTGGAATTTCAGATAAAAATCCATTGTATGTAGTAAAAATAATTGCAGATAAAAATGAAATTATTGTTGGCGCTAAAGAACACTTAGTTAAAACTAAAATAAATTTAAAAGATTTAAATATTATAACCAATGATCAAAATGATTTTGAAAAAGAATTATTTGTGAAAGTAAGATCTACTGGAAGATTAATTAAGGCTAAAATAGATATTACCAGTACTACAGCAAATGTAGATTTGTTAGAAGAAGAGCATGGAATAGCGCCAGGACAAGCATGTGTTTTTTACTCAAAAAATAGTAATGGCTATAAAGTACTTGGTGGTGGATGGATAAAAAGCTAATATTTACTAGAATTAAATTGGACTAGAAGATCAGATTGATAAGTTATTTGTTCTTAGCTTTTCTTTTAGCTCTTCTTTTTTTAGAGCCCTGTTTTCTTCGACCTCTATGCTTTTTTGGGTAACCCATAGTATCCTATTTTTAATTTTATTGACGTTATCGGAGTGATATAGCATTGTCCTATTAACTTATCAAATTTTTTATGAGCAAAACATTCAAGACTTTCATCAAACATACAGCAAAAGATTACCATAATCAGTCAGTTAACCCACCAATAGTGCGAGCCTCAACTATTATCTTCAAATCAATGCAAGATATTAGAAAAATGCAAGATAAAGCAAAAAAAAACCCAACGGGTGGTCATTTTGATTATGGCAGACAAGGCACATCTACAACTCATATTCTTTCACAAATATTAAAGGAAATAGAAGAAGCCTATCATGTTTTTTTAACACCAACAGGTTTTGGAGCAGTTTTTTTATCAATTTTTAGTGTGTTACGACCAGGCGATGAAATAATTGTATCTGATCCAACTTATTCACCAACCAGATTCTTAACTCAAGATTTCTTAAAAGAATTTAATATAAAATCTACTTTTTACAATCCACATGACTTAAAAACTTTAGAAAAAAGTATTACTAAAAAAACGAAATTAATCTTTGTAGAAAATCCAGGAAGTAATACTTTTGATTTTCAAGATTTAGGAAAGATAGTATCGATTGCAAAAAAAAATAAAGTTTTAACAGCAATAGATAATACTTGGGGAACTCCATATTTTCTAAAACCTATTAAATTAGGCTTTGATATGTCTATAGTTTCAGCAACCAAATACTATTCAGGTCATTCAGATGTTATGGGTGGAACTTTGGCTGTTAACAAGAAAGTATTTAAACAAGTTGAGAAAGCTAATAGAGTAACAGGCTTAAGACTTGGCCCTGATGATGCTTATCTAATTACAAGAGGTCTGAGAACTTTAGATATTAGATTAGACAAACATGAAAAAAATGCAAAACAAATATCTGAGTTTTTATCAAAATATAAAAACATAAAACTTTTATACCCTTATAAAAAAGATTCATTAAATTTTAGAATGTGGAAAAAATACTATTCTGGTGCATCAGGATTAATGGGAATTAAGATAAAATCAAAAAACAAAAACTCAGTAATTAAATTTGTCAACTCTTTGAAGTTATTTGGTTACGGTTATAGTTGGGGAGGTTTTGAGAGCCTAGCTTTATATCAAGATAAGAGAGAACAAGGCAATAGACAGTATTTAAAATTAGCTAATGACGAACATTTAATAAGATTGCACATAGGTTTAGAAGATCCAAAAGATCTCATTGAAGATTTAAAAAAATCACTTAAATTTATCAAGTGAGTTCAGAAAAATTTATAAAAAATAACACTGCTCTAATAACCTTAATTGCCGCTTGCGGGGTTGTTCTTATTTCACTTGGTGTAAGACAAACATTTGGTTTATTTTTCATGGATTTTAAAAATGATCTTAATGTTAGCATTACACAGTCTGGGTTAGCGATTGGCATTCAAATGTTAATGTGGGGATTAGCAGGACCTATATTTGGTGTAATTGCTGATAAATATGGTGGGCATAAAGCAATTGGTTTAGCTTTTATTTTTTATATTCTGGGTATTTATTTCCTATATTCTGGACCTAACACAGGTCTCTTTTTTCAAATTGATTTAGGGCTCCTTGTTGGTATTGGATTGGGAGGTACCGCTATAAGTATTCCAATGTCGATTGTTGGAAAACACTTCCCACTATCTAATAGAACTATAGCTATGAGTATAGTAACCGCTGTCGGTTCATTTGGTTATTTTATTTCACCCCTATACACCAATTATTCACTAGTAAGTAATGGCTGGGTTAATACTTTGTTTGTATTTATGTTGCTTTTATTTCTAGGGCTTGTCATGTCTTTTTTTGTCAGATCTCCTTCATTGATCCAATCTATTGAAAAATCTAACGACCAAAGCACAATGAGTGCACTAAATGAAGCTTTTAAAAATAAAAGCTACTTATTTTTAACTGGTGGTTTTTTTGTATGTGGTTTTCATATTACTCTGGTCGGCACTCATGTACCGGTTTATATTGCTGATAGAGGTCTAGAAGGATGGACTGCAGCTACAATTTTATCTTTAATTGGTTTGTTTAATATATTTGGTTCTTTAACATCCGGTTACCTATCAACAAAGATGAGTAAAAAAGTTATTTTAAGTGCACTTTATTTTTTAAGAGGAATTTCGATTTGCTTCTTTATATTCTTACCACCAAGCAATATTAGCTCATTTATTTTTGGTGCTACATTCGGTTTCTTATGGTTAGCTACGGTACCAGCAACAAGTGGAATAGTTGCCCAAATGTTTGGAACTAAATACTTGGGACTTTTGTACGGTATTGTTTTTTTAAGTCATCAAATAGGTTCTTTCTTAGGTGCGTATCTAGGAGGTTTATTCCACGATTTATATGGTTCATATGACTATGCGTGGTATTTAGCAATTGCACTTTCTATTTTTGCGGCAATAATACACTTACCAATAAAAGAAGAGGCAGTTTTAAGATTAAAAACAGAATAACAAATTGATTAAGAAAA
>CAJQTK010000011.1 GCA_905620495.1 uncultured Candidatus Pelagibacter sp.
AAGGCAACTCTTTATGGCCTTGAACACAATAACCTAGTATTATTTAAAGATACATTTATTGGAAGATTTTCTCCAATCACTGGTGGATTTATTACAGATAAAGATTCAATTTTTATATACACAGGAATTCAGGCACAATACGAAATTGGCCCTTTAAAAATTACTCCAAGCTTTGCACCTGGTTATTACGAGAGAGGTAGTGGTAAAGATTTAGGAATGGCATTAGAATTTCAAAGCAAAATAAAATTAAGTTTTGATTTTTTTAAAGATACTAAAATAGGTTACTCTTACAGCCACGTATCAAATAATGACTGGGGAACTATAAATCCAGGTGTTAACAATGAAAAAATTTCATTTTCTAAAATTTTTTAGATAAATGAATTTAAATGATTGTTATAATTTTAATGACTTTAGAAAGTTAGCAAAAAAAAAATTACCTTCTCCAATTTTTCATTACATCGATGGTGGCGCAGATGATGAAAAAACTTTAAAAAGAAACACTGATTCTTTTGATGACTGTGATCTAATTCCAAATATTCTTGCTAGTGTTGGTAAACCAGATCTTTCAACAACTGTTTTTGGAAAAAAAATTGATTTGCCAATTTTTCTTTCACCAACCGCAATGCAAAGACTTTATCACCACGAAGGAGACAAAGCATCCGCTAGAGCTGCAGAAAAATTTGGAACTTTTTATAGTATGTCTACTATGGCCAATAATACCATTGAAGAGGTTGCTGATATTTCAAATGGACCAAAATTATTTCAACTATATGTTCATAAAGATCAATCAATTACTGATGACTTAATAGATAGATGTAAAGTGTCAGGTTTTAATGGTATGTGCTTAACAGTTGATACATTAGTTGCTGGTAATAGAGAAAAAGATCATAGAACTGGGTTTACTACTCCTCCAAAATTGACACTTCAAAGCTTAATAAGTTTTGCTATGAGACCTGAATGGGTATTTAATTATTTTACACATAAAAAGTTTGAATTATCCAATGTTAAAAATAAAACAGATAAAGGAACAAATATTTCAAAATCAGTTATCGAATATATTAATGAACAATATGATCCGGCTATGAATTGGAAGGATGCTGAATATTGTGTAAAAAAATGGAACGGTCCATTTGCTCTTAAAGGTGTAATGTCAGTTGAAGATGCAAAAAGAGCGATAGATATTGGCTGCACAGCAATAATGATTTCAAATCATGGAGGGAGACAATTAGATGGTTCAAGGTCACCTTTTGATCAAGTTAATGCAATTAGAGAGGCAGTTGGAGATAAATTAGAGATTATCTTAGATGGCGGTGTAAGACGTGGAACCCATGTTTTAAAAGCTTTAGCAGCAGGTGCAACAGCATGTAGTTTTGGAAAAATGTTTTTATTTGCATTGAGCGCTGGGGGCCAACCAGGTGTGGAACGATTACTGCAAAATATGCATGATGAAATTAATAGGAACATGGTATTAATGGGCTGTAAGACTTTAAAAGAGCTGGATGCGTCAAAAATAATCTATAGAAAATAATTTTTCTTATTGAAATTAGTTATAAAAAAATAGATTAAATTAAAAAATATTAAGATTATAATTATTAATGAAATTAGCTAAAAATTTAAAAAGATTGGGAACTGAGTCAGCATTTAATGTTTTAGCTGAGGCAAAAAAATTAGAAGCACAAGGTAAACCAATGATTCATCTGAGTCTTGGCCAACCTGATTTTAAAACTCCACAGCACGTGGTGGATGCGGCAAAAAAAGCTTTAGATGATGGTCATCATGGATATGTTATGTCCAACGGTATTTTAGAATGTAGACAAGCCGTAACAAGAAAAATTAAAAAACTTTACAATAAAGATATTGATCCAGAAAGAGTTTTGATAATGCCAGGTGGAAAGCCAACAATGTATTATGCAATACAATGTTTTGGTGAGCCAGGCGCTGAGATTATTCATCCAACACCAGCCTTTCCAATTTATGAGTCTATGATTAATTATACAGGATCAACGGCCGTTCCTTATGATTTAACAGAAGACAAAGATTTGAAATTTAATCCAGAAAAAATTTTATCTCTAATTACAGATAAAACTAGATTGCTAATACTAATTAATCCAAACAATCCTACTGGAAGTTTTGTTGAAAAATCTGCAATAGATGTATTAGCAGAAGGACTTAAAAAACATCCCCACGTAGCAATCCTTAGTGATGAAATTTACAGTAGACAAATTTATGATGGAAAAGAAATGCCAACATTTTTTAACTACCCTGATCTTCAAGATAGATTAATAGTTTTAGATGGTTGGAGTAAAGCTTACTCAATGACAGGCTGGAGAATGGGCTGGAGTGTATGGCCTGAAGAATTAATACCTCATGTAAATAAATTAATTATCAATAGTGTTTCATGTGTTAATGCACCCTCACAGTTTGCAGGAATTGCCGCACTAGATGGACCAGATGATGCTATTCATGAAATGATGAAAGAATTTGATATTAGAAGAAAATTAATTCACGAAGGCCTTAATAGTTTACCAGGTATTGAATGCAGCCTTCCAGAGGGAGCATTTTATGTTTTCCCAAAAGTGATAGGAACGGGGATGAATGGTTCAGAATTTGCAAAAAAATGCATGTATGAAGCAGGAGTAGCAATAATCCCAGGAGCAGCGTTTGGTAAAACTTCTACGGATTATGTAAGATTTAGTTACGCAGCCTCTCAGGACAACATATCTAACGCATTGGAAAATATTAAAAAAATGCTAGGTTAAGACTAATGAGTGAATTAGTTTTACCAAAGATTAATAAAGAAACGATTTCTAAAAAAGAATATATTTTTAAGAATCTTGCAAAAATAATAAATCCAGAAAATGTTTTAAGTCACGCGGATGAGATTAAGCCGTATGAAACTGATGCACTGGCAGCTTACACGCAAACACCGTTAGCAGTTGTGATGCCAGAAAATACAGAAGAAGTAAGTAATATCTTAAAATTTTGCCATAAAGAAAATATAAAAGTTGTGCCAAGAGGCGCGGGTACAGGTCTTTCAGGTGGAGCATTACCATTAAACGATGCAATTCTATTAAGTCTTGGAAAATTTAATAAAATTATAGAAATCGATTTTGAAAACAAATGTGTGGTTACTCAACCTGGTGTCACAAATTTAGGAATAACTCATGCTGTACAACATAAAAATTTTTATTATGCGCCTGATCCATCCAGCCAACTTGCTTGTTCGATAGGAGGCAATGTTGCTGAAAATTCTGGTGGCGTTCATTCATTAAAATATGGAACAACTACTAATAATATTTTAGGTGTTGAAATGGTTATGATGGACGGAACTATTTGTAGAATTGGTGGAAAAACTCTTGATCAAGAAGGATACGACCTAATGGGATTAATTTGTGGTTCAGAAGGATTACTAGGAGTAATTACTGAAGTGACAGTTAAAATTTTAAAAAACCCACAAATAGTTAAAGCAGCATTAATAGGTTTTCCAACAATCGAAGAAGGTGGGAATGCAACTTCAGAAATTATCGCTAGTGGAATTGTTCCAGCAGGCATGGAGATAATGGATAAAGTTTTAATAGAAGCAACAGATAATTTTAGTAAAGCAGGCTATCCAAGAGATGCTGAACTTTTATTAATTGTTGAATTAGATGGAACAGAATCTGAAGTAGATGAATTATTAAAGCAAGTTAGTAGCATTTGTAAAAAAAATAATTGCTCAAGTTTAAAATTAAGCAAAAATGAAAAAGAAAGACTTTCATTTTGGGCAGGTAGAAAAGCAGCATTTCCAGCATGTGGAGCTATGGCACCAGACTATTATTGTATGGATGGTTCTATCCCGAGAGGAAAACTAACAGAAGCTTTATTAGAGATAAAAAGACTATCTGAAAAGTATGAATTACCAGTAGCAAACTGTTTTCATGCGGGTGATGGAAATTTACACCCATTAATAATGTTTGATGGAAGTGACAAAGAACAACTAAGAAAAACTGAAGAATTTGGTGCTGAAATTTTAAAGGCCTGTGTAAGACTAGGAGGGGTTATAACTGGAGAGCATGGTGTTGGAATAGAAAAAAGAGAACTAATGTGTGAAATGTTTAATAACGATGATATTCAGCAACAACTAGATATCAAATTATCACTAGATGAAAAAAATTTATTAAATCCTGGAAAAGTTTATCCAATATTGAGAAAATGTGCAGAGGAAGGAAGAGTACATGTCCACAGAAATGAAGAAAAATTCCCAGATCTTCCAAGATTCTAATAATACTTATTATCCTGAAGATGAACTACAAGTTTCAAGTGTAGTTAAAGAGCTCTATAAAAAAAAACAACCAACAGAACTAATAGGCACAAGTTCAAAAAGTTTTATTGGTAATAAAATTCAGTCAGCAAAAAAATTATCTCTTTCTAAGTTATCGGGAATAATAGAATATTTACCTGAAGAGCTTTATATTAAAGTTAAAGCAAATACTCCAATAGAGGTGGTTGAAAAAGAATTAGAAAAAAATAATCAAGAGCTAGCCTTTGAGCCTATTGATTTTGGATTTATTGAATCTGGAAAATCAAACAAAGGAACTATAGCAGGTCACTTATCTTGTAATTTTGCTGGCTCTAGAAGGTTTAAAGTGGGCAGTATAAGAGATCACATTTTAGGCTTTAGAGGCGTGAATGGCAAAGGTGATATAATTAAATCAGGTGGAACAGTCGTAAAAAATGTTACGGGTTATGATTTGTCAAAACTTGTTACAGGATCTTTTGGAACGTTAGTTGCATTAACTGAAATTACATTAAAAGTTTTACCTAAAAAAAAATCATCTAATACAATTACAATTAATACTGATGATAAAAAATTAGTTAATGAATTATTTGAAAAAATTTCAAGTTCTAGTAGTGAAGTTTCAGGAGCAGTTTATATTCCCGAGGAACCAAAAGATGAAAGTTATGATCATAACAAAGAAATGGTTTTTAAATTTAATGATTTAGAAAATAAAGGCTCATTTGTAGCATTAAGAATAGACGGAGATAAAATATCAATAGATGAAAAAATAAAAACTTTAACTGATGAATTAGAACTTAATAAATTAAATACAACTATTTTAGATGTTCATCAATCAACCCCATTTTGGATAAAAATAAATAACCTTGAGTTATTTACACAAACAAAAAATAACTTATTGAGAGTAGTAATACCTCCTTCTCAAGGTAAAAAACTAATGCAATACTTGGACAATAAGTATAAATATTATATTGATTGGTGCGGATCATTATATTGGATAGAAGTTCAGTCCAAGAAGAACGCTAAGGTTGGGGAGATTAAAAATTTAATTAAAGAACTTGGTGGGTATTTAACTGTTATAAAGACATCAAATGAATATGATTATGAAGAGACGATTTTTACTGTAGATGATACAAGACTTTTAATATCAGAAAAGATTAAAAAAAGTTTCGACCCTAAAAGAATTTTTAATCCTGGAAAGATGTATAGAGGAATTTAATGCAAACTAATTTTACAGAAAAACAATTACAAGATAACGACAACGCATCTACTGAAAAAATACTTAAAAAATGTGTTCATTGTGGCTTTTGTAATGCTACTTGTCCTACTCATCAAATATTTGGTGATGAATTAGATGGACCAAGAGGTAGAATTTATTTGATCAAAGACATGTTAGAAAATCAAAAAAAACCAACAGCAAAGACAGTAAAACATATAGATAGATGTTTATCTTGCTACAGCTGCATGACCACTTGTCCTTCTGGCGTAAATTACATGCACATTATCGATCATGGCAAGAAATACATTGAAAAAAATTATGAAAGATCTTTTTTTGATAGAACAATTAGGACTTTTTTATCAGTAGTCTTGCCAAATACAGAATATTTTAGACTGACTAGTTATATGGTAAAACTAGCAAAACCTCTTCAATTTCTAATGCCATTAAAAATAAAAGACATGATGAATTTAATGCCTACAAGTTTTCCTAAAAAAACTTTAAAACAAAAAGAAATTTATTCTGTGACTGGCCAAAAGAAGATTGCAAGGGTTGCGCTTTTAACTGGATGTGTTCAAAAAGAAATCTCTCCTCAAATAAATGAGTCAACTATTCGTCTTTTAAATAGACATGGTGTTGAAGTAATTGTGCCTAAAAAAATAAGATGTTGTGGCTCTTTAAATCATCATTTAGGCAAAGAAGATGATGCACATCAAGATTTTAGAAACAATATTAATACTTGGTACGATGAACATAAAAAAGGTAATTTAGATGCAATTTTATCTAACACATCTGGCTGTGGTACTACAATGAAAGACTATGGGTTTATCTTTAAAGATGATGAAGAAATAAAAAAAAAAGCCAAAGTAATATCTGAATTAACAAAAGATGTTTCAGAATATTTAAGTGAAAGTATAAAATTAAATTTTAAAGCAAAAGATAAGAAATATAAAATTGCCTACCATTCAGCTTGTTCGATGCAACATGGACAAAAAGTACATGACCAACCCATATCGTTATTAAACAAAACAGAAAATGAAATCATGGAAATTCCAGAGGGACATATTTGCTGTGGATCAGCTGGTACATATAATATTTTACAAACTGAAATTGCCAAAGAATTATTGAAGAAAAAAGTAAATAACATTGAAGGTTTAAATCCAGATTTTATTTCAACAGGAAATATAGGATGTATTACTCAAATATCTAATGGAACAAAAACACCAATTTTACATACTATTGAGGTATTAGATTGGTATACTGGTGGACCAAAACCAAAAATATTACAAAGAAATTAACTATGAAAAAAATTATAATTACGAGAAGACTTTTAAAAGAATCTGAAGAAAAAGCTTTAAAAACATTTGATGCAAAACTTAATGGTAATGACGAATTATATTCTCAATCAAAACTTATTGAATTAAGCGAAGGTTATGATGCAATCCTAACGTCTTTAACAGATAAGATGGATGAAGAAACAATAAATAAATTACCAAGCAGTGTTAAAGTTATTTCAAACTTTGCAGTTGGTTTTGGAAATATAGATTTAGAAGCAGCTAAAAAAAGAGGAATTGCAGTAACTAATACACCTGAAGTTTTATCAGACGCTACAGCTGAGATTGGAATTTTATTAATACTTGGTGCTTGCAGAAGAGTTCCAGAAGGAACTCAAAGTGCAAAAGAAAGTAATTGGAAATGGTCTGCTGATTTTCTGATAGGAAAACAGTTAACTGGTTCAAGACTTGGGATTTTAGGAATGGGAAGAATAGGGCAAAAAATTGCTAAAATTGCTAAAGCATTAGGTATGATTATTCATTATCACAACAGATCTAAATTAAGTGAAGAAAAAGAACAAGGTGCCATCTATCATGACAGTATTAAAGGTCTTTTTGAAGTTTCGGATGTGTTGTCAATCTGCTGCCCAGCAACCAAAGAAACGGAAAATTTAATTAATAAAGAAACATTAGAATATTTTCCAACAGGCGCGGTTATTACAAATGTAGCTCGTGGAGATATTGTCGATGATGAAGCTTTAATTGATGCACTAAATAGAAGAAAAATTTATGCGACAGGGTTAGACGTTTACAAAGGTGAACCAAATTTAAATCCTGGTTATCTTAAAACAAAAAGTGCTTTTATTTTACCCCATCTTGGAAGTTCCACCAAACACACAAGAACAGCAATGGCTAATTTAGCAATAGATAATATTGATGAGTTTTTAAAAACTGGAAATTGTAAAAATAAAGTAAATTAGTTTTACTAATATATTTTAATTAATGCATAAGGTTATTTTACCAAAACATAAAGCAATCACAATTTTTTTAGTATTTGCTTTTGGTTATTATATTTCTAATTTATTAAGATCAATTACAGCAACAATTTCTCCCGAACTTGTATCTGAATTTAATCTTTCAGCAGGAGACTTGGGTTTATTGGGAGGGGGATATTTTTTAGGTTTTGCCTCTGTTCAAATCCCAGTAGGTTATCTTTTGGATAGCAAGGGACCAAAAAAAATAGTTTCATATTTTTTACTTATAGCGATATTGGGAATGGTTTCTTTTGCTCTATCAAAAAATTTTACAATACTTTTACTATCAAGAATTTTAATTGGTGTGGGTGTCGGCGCTTGTTTAATGGGCCCCTTAACTGCTTATAGAATTTGGTTTCAAGATGAAACACAACAAAGAGCTAATTCATGGATGTTAATGACTGGCGCAATAGGAATGCTTTCATCAAGTCTTCCAGTTCAATTTTTTTTACCAATTATAGGATGGAGAGCAATATTTGGAGTATTAGCCTTATTGACTTTGCTAACTATTTTTTTAATTATTTATTTTATTCCAAATTGGAATCAAAAAGAAAATAGAAAAAATACAGAGGATAAAGGGTCACTAAAAGAGATTTGGCAAAATAACTTTTTTAAAAGTTTGGTACCAATGGGCTTTTTTAACTATGGAGGCTTATTTGCAATTCAAACTCTTTGGGCAGGACCTTGGATGATTAAAGTTTCTGGATACACAGCTGAAGAAAGTGCGAATGGCCTTTTCATAATCTATCTTTCACTCTTATTATCTTTCTTATGTTGGGGATATTTTGTACCAAAGATTTCTAAAAGTGTTTCTGATGCCATAAGATTATTAAAATTTGGGGCACCATTAAATTTGTTAGTTTTATCCTATATAATTTATTTGGGTCCTAAAGCAGGCGCATTTCACTTGGCATTTTTTGCAGTAAGCTCTGTATTTTTGTCTTTAACTCAACCAGCTGTAGGAATGGCTTTTTCACTTTCTAACGCTGGTAAGGCCCTTACTTCCTTTAATTTACTATTGTTTATAGGAGCATTTGCAGTGCAATGGATCATTGGAATTATAATTGATTCTTCAGTTAGTTTAGGTTTTTCGGAAGTTATAGGCTTTAAGGCTGGAATGATGTTTATATTAATAACATCTTTTTTTTCTTATCTATTTTTTTTAGTAAAAAATTTTAAGAACTAATCTTTTATATATGCTTATAAATAGTTGTTCTTGAAATTTTTTATTAAAAGATCAGTAATTAAACTGACCTTTTGACTTTGGGATCATTATATTAATAACAGTGAAGGTTTGTACAGAATGGTTTTTGAATTTAAACGGAATTAAGTTCGGTAAAAAGTATTTCTATAATTAGATAAGAAATACACAAATAACTTATTTATATTCTACTATAGATTGTATTTATGACAGCATATGTTCTTTTGTCTATAGACAATTAACTCAATATACAATTAAATCTCAGAAGTTAATTAACTAATAGAGGAGAAATAATGATTAAAGATAAAAAATCTTTGAAGGCTACAACACCTTCAAGACGTAAGTTCTTTAAAGTTGCTGCTGCATCATCCGCTACAGCTGTAGGTGTATTAGCAATGCCGAACATTGCTTCAGCTGCCAAAACTTTAAAAGTTCAAGCTGCATGGGGAGGTGGAATATTTTTAGAGAATGCCCAAGCATATGTAAAAAGAGTTAACGACATGTCGGGAGGTAGTTTAAAGATAGACCTACTGCCTGTAAATTCTGTAGTGAAAACTAGTCAAATGCAAGATGCTGTTCACAGAGGTGTATTAGATGGAGCTCACTATGTGCCAGCGTATTGGTATAGTAAATCAGCTGCTGCCTCTCTTTTCGGTACTGGCCCTTGTTGGGGTTGGAGTGCAAATGAGATGTTAGGTTGGATTCACTATGGTGGTGGTAGAGAATTGTTTAATGAACTAATGGGTACTTTAGGATTAAACGTTGTTAGCTTCTTTAATAGTGCAATGCCAGCTCAGCCACTTGGATGGTTTAAAGAACAAATTAAAGCATCATCTCAAATGAAAGGTTTGAAATATCGTACTGTTGGATTAGCAGCAGATGTTCTTGGTGAAATGGGAATGTCAGTTGTTCAATTACCAGGTGGAGAAATTCAAGCAGCAATGAAGAGTGGATTAATTGATGCTGCTGAGTTTAATAACCCAACTTCAGATAGTGACTTTGGTATGCAAGATGTATCAAAACATTATCACTTAGCAAGTTTTCACCAATCTCAAGAAGCTTTTGAGATTACATTCAATAAGAAAACATTTGGTGGTCTAGCTCCGGAATTGCAAAAAATTCTTGAGTATGCTTCTGAGGCTGAAAACTCAAACTTCTTCTGGCATAATACATTAAGATATGCTGATGATCTTGGTAAGTTAAAGAACAAGCTTGGTGTTAATATTTATAGAACTCCAGATAGCGTTATGGCTGATCAGTTAAAGGCATGGGATGTAATTACTGATAAATTTTCTAATAAAGATCCTTTCTTCAAAAAAGTAGTAGATTCTCAAAAAGTTTATGCCAAAAAAGTTATGGCATATCTATTGCTTAATCAACCTGATTATGGAATGGCTTATAAGCATCACTTCGGTGAGCCTACAAAAGCGATATAAGTAATCACAAATAATACTTCTAAGGGCAACTTGTAAAAGTTGCCCTTTTTTATTAGAAGACTAAATCAAATGGGAAAATATATATATTTTTTTGAAGGTTTAAGTATTTGGGTAGGAAGAGCTTTTGGTTGGTGTATTCTAATTTTAACTCTTTCAGTTGCATATGAGGTTTTTGTTAGATATGTTTTAAATGCACCGACAGTTTGGGCATTTGATATGATGGTACAAATGTATGGGGCGTTATTTTTAATGGCTGGACCATATGCATTAGCTCAAGATGCTCATGTTAGAGGAGATGTTATTTACAGACTATTCTCTCCTAGATTACAAGCTAAAATTGATTTAACCCTTTATATATTGTTTTTTTTTCCAGGAATATTAGCGCTAGCTTATTTTGGCTATGAAATAGCTTCTGACTCTTGGAGATATAAAGAGGTTAGTTGGAATAGCCCTGCTAGAATTCAAATTTATTTTTTTAAATCACTAATTCCACTTGCTGGAGGGCTATTAATTCTACAAGGAGTTTCAGAGTGTATGAGGTGCATTCTTTGTATTAGAGATGGCAAATGGATAAGAAGGCATGAAGATGTTAAAGAAACTGAAGCAAATTTAATATTAAAAAAAGAAGAAGAAGAAAGACAAAGAAAGGCTTTGAAATAGTATGACAGATCCTCAAGTAGCAATTTTTATGCTTTCTCTATTTATTTTTTTAGTACTTATAGGATTTCCTATAGCGTTTACGTTGATAGCAATGGGTGTAGGTTTTGGATATTATGCTTATTTTGAGGAGGGTAATTTATTTCTTAATAAAATTTTTTACTTACTAAATCAAAACACCTATTCGGTTATGGAGAGTGATGTTCTTGTTGCGATACCATTATTTTTATTTATGGGATATGTTGTTGAAAGAGCAAATATAGTAAATCGTTTATTTTTTAGTTTACAATTAGCTACACGACATTTGCCAGGCTCAATGGCTGTAGCAGCTCTTGCTACCTGTGCAATATTTGCCACAGCAAGTGGCATCATAGGTGCGGTAGTAACTTTAATGGGGTTATTAGCTTTTCCAGCTATGGTTAAAGCGAATTATGATCGGGGATTTGCTGCTGGTGTTATTTGTGCTGGTGGAACTCTTGGTATTTTAATTCCTCCAAGCATTATGCTTATTGTTTATGCAGCGATTGCTGAATTATCTCCATTGAGACTTTATGCTGCAGCAATAATTCCAGGATTTTTATTAGCCGGCTTTTATATGATTTATGTTGTTGGTTATGCATTTTTAAAACCAAGTATAGCTCCCAAACCAATTGAAGAAGAGGTTCCTGAAATAAAAACAATTATATTACAATTATTAACATCATTTGTACCATTAGCACTTTTAATTTTTACTGTTCTTGGATCTATTTTAATGGGATTAGCAACTCCCGCAGAAGCAGCTGCAATTGGGGCAACGGGCGGCTTGTTTTTGGCTTTTTGTTATAAGTCGCTAACATTTGATGGTTTAAAACAATCTGTGTTTTTGACAGCAAAGACGACAGCTATGGTTTGTTGGTTATTTGTGGGATCTTGGACTTTTGCATCTGTTTTTTCTTACTTGGGTGGACATGAAGTCATTGAACATTGGATATTAGGGTTTGATTTAGAGCCTTGGCAGTTTCTTGTGTTGGTGCAGCTAATTATTTTTTTACTAGGTTGGCCACTTGAGTGGACAGAAATATTAATCATATTTGTTCCTATTTTTTTACCAATGCTTGATACATTTGGAGTTAATCCTTATTTCTTTGCAATGCTAGTTGCTTTAAATCTACAAACCTCTTTTTTAACGCCACCTATGGCTATGGCGGCTTATTATTTAAAGGGAGTAGTAGGAGATGAAATAGAGTTAGTAGATATATTTAAAAATATTACTCCGTACTTAATTATAGTAATATTTACAATGGTTTTAATGTACAATTTTCCAGGAATGGCATTATTTTTACCAGATTATTTTTTTGGTGTAGGTAAATAATATTTATGTCTTCAATTAAAACTTCAGCTGTAGAAATGGTTAAAGCCATAAAAAAAGGAGAAATTACTTCTGAAGAACTTGTTAAAAAATATATTGAAGAAATAAAAAAAAAAGAAAAAGATATACAAGCATTTGAATTTTTTGATGAAGAGCTTGTTCTTACCCAAGCAAAAAAACTAGATGCATTACATCAAGCTGGAAATCATGGAGATCTTCATGGAGTCCCTGTTGGTATTAAAGATATCTTTGATACAGAAGATATGCCCACATTAGATGGAAGTAAAGCGCATGAAAAAAATCCTAGCATAAGTGATTGTACAGTTGTTTCAAAACTAAAAGAGTCTGGTGCTATTATAATGGGAAAAACAGTGACAGCAGAACTTGCTCATTTAACACCTGGAAAAACAAAAAACCCTCATGATATTGAGAGAACACCTGGTGGATCTTCGAGTGGATCAGCTGCAGCTGTTGCATCAAATATGGTGCCTTTAGCTGTTGGAACTCAAACTAATGGTTCAGTTATAAGGCCAGCATCTTACTGTGGTGTAATAGGATATAAACCATCAAAAGGATTAATTTCCAGACACTTAGTTATGCCAGTTTCTCAAACTTTAGATCAAGTGGGAGTATTTTCAAATTCTATTGAAGATGCTGCATTAATTAGTGAACAGCTTATCGGATTTGACCAATTAGATCCCGATTCGACTCTTAGAGCAAAGCCAAAATTATTAAAGGCTAGCAAAGAAAAACCACCAATGAAACCCTTGTTTGCTTACCTAGACTTACCTTTTATGAAAGATCTCAATAAAGACACGGAAGAAGCATTTGGTGAAATTAAGGATGAGTTAAAAGATCAGGTAAAAGAAGTAAAGTTTCCAGAAGAATTTTCTAAAATAATAGAATGGCACAAAATAATAGCAGAAACTGATATGGCAAAGTCATTTGAAGTAGATTATATAAAATATAAAAATTTATTGAGTAAAAAAATAATTGAAGCGATAGAGCGAGGACAAAATTACAGAGCAGTTGAATATAACGAGGCTCTTTTGAAAAGAGAGAAACTTATAAAATATTTTAATGAGTTTTTTCATAATTTCGATGCAATAATTACTCCATCTGCCTGCGGTGAAGCTCCGAGAGATTTATCCATAACTGGTAATCCAATATTTAGTACAATTTGGACTTACTGCGGCATGCCATCAATCAGCTTACCACTATTGCAGGGTGAAAATAAGTTACCAATTGGTGTGCAGCTAGTATCTTCCATTTTTGATGATGAGAGATTATTTAGGAACGCAAGCTGGTTGACAAGTAAAATTAAAGGTTAAATATGTAGATATGCAAAATAATTCTGAAAAAAAATCAATAGGAGAAAAATTTTCAATACTTTGTGGTGCAATATTATTTACAATTTTTGTTATAGGACTAGCTTGGAGTATTAGTACTGGAATGGCAGGATTTTGGCGTGGCCTTCCTTTCTGGATAATTGTTATTTTTTGTTTGGGTTTACTTTTTTATGATTGTTATGAAGAAATGACAAAATAAATATAAAATATTTTTTTTGTATTTTATCTTTAGTAAAAAAATGAATAAGATTTATTACAGTTTAATATTTGTTTTAGTTGTATATTTAGTTATTACACTTTCTATATATTTTTTTCAAAGAGATTTGTTATATTACCCGTCAGAAAATAATTATTATGGAGATAAATTAACAGTCTCTGTAGATGAAGTTAAAATCAAAACTAAAGATAATATTGAACTTCTAGGCTGGCATCACAAAAAAGATTCTCAAAATTATAAAACTATTCTTTTTTTGCATGGTAATGCAGGATCATTAGAGAATAGAATTCATAAAATAAATCATTTTGAAAATATGGATATAAATTTCCTTATTATTGCTTGGAGAGGCTTTAGCGGAAACAAAGGAAAACCGACTGAAAAAGGCCTTTATGATGATGCGAGAAGTGCCGTCCGTTGGTTAGAAAAAGAAGGCGTTATGAAGAAGGATATAGTTATTTATGGTGAGTCTTTAGGAACTGGTGTAGCAACAGAAATTGTACAAAATAATAATTTTGCTGGGTTAATTTTAGAATCTCCTTTTACATCTATGATTGATGCAGCAAAAAATAAGTATCCTTTTTTACCAATAAGGTTTTTGCTTAAAGATAAATATGAGAGCAATAAAAAAATTAAAAATATAAAAAGTCCATTATTAATCATGCATGGTGAAGTTGATAAAATTGTTCCATTCTGGATGGGTAAAAAAATGTATGATATTGCCAATGAACCAAAGTATTCTTATTTTACAAAATATGACAATCATATGATGAAATATGATGAAAATCTTTTAATTACACTTAAAAAATTTTTAGATAGGCTAAATTAAGTCACAATTTAAACAAATAAACTTCAATTTTTTTTTTTATAATTTTTTAATGTTAAAAAAAATTTTATTTATAATTTTTAGTACATTTATAATTTTTAGTTCAGTAAAAGCAGATAGATTAGATAAAATGTTTTTTATTGGAAAAATGGAATCTCATAATAAAGATTTTACACTTTTTTTTAAAACAAGAGAAAAAGCTATTTTGGCAAGAGGCGAAAATTATAATTATGTGACTGATTATCCACAAGATTTATATATTTATGACAATAAATTAAAAAAAGCATCATCTTTAATATCTTATGATTGGTTTCCAACGCATGTAAAATTTTATCTAAATGAATATAACTTCCCTGTTTTTCCAGAAGATTTTGCCTACTACCTCTTAAAAGATAATAATACTTTAATCATGATAAGTGCAGTTAAAAATTTTAATAAAAATTTTAAATTTGATATTGTTAATAAAAAATTAAATTTATATCCGTCTGATGGAAAGTTTGATTTTATAATTTCTTCAATAGCCAAAAGTTGCGGTTATTCAGATTTGAAAGAAAATTATAAATGTAGTTATTATAAGCCTTTAATCTCCAATAATTTGATTAACTAATTTGAGTAAATGCTTCAGCAAATTTTTCTGCATTAAAAATTTGTAAGTCATCTTCTTTTTCACCAAGACCCAGAGCAATTATTGGAAGTTTATATTTTTTAGCAAGTGCTAGTAAAATACCCCCTTTTGCAGTGCTATCTAATTTTGTCATTATCAAGCCGGTGATTGGAATAATTTTATTAAATTCTTCTACCTGGTTGATAACATTTTGACCTGAAGTTGCATCAAGAACCAAAATTACATCATGTGGTGCATCTGGATCTATTTTTTTAGTTACATTGGCAATTTTTTTATATTCTTCCATTAAGTTTTTCTTATTTTGTAATCTTCCTGCTGTATCAATTAGAACATGGTTGAAATCATCTTTAATTGCCTCCTCTATAGCTTTGTACGCGACAGAAGCAGGATCTGATCCCTGGGTAGATTTAGTAATTTGAACATCAATTTTATTAGCCCAACTTTCTAGCTGTTCTATTGCAGCCGCCCTAAAGGTGTCACAAGCAGAAAACATAACTTTGCTACCATTAGATTTTAAAATTTTACCTATCTTTCCGATAGTTGTTGTTTTGCCAACTCCATTAACACCTGAGACTAGAACCGTATTTAGTTTTTCTTTTTTATTAAAGAAGCCTTCATTTTCTAAAGGCCTCATTAAAGTGATTATATAATCTTTTAAAATTAAGCTCACTTCATTCATGACATTATTTTTAGGATTAATTTTTTCTTGAGCAATAATTTGTTTAATCTCTGCAGCAACAGTCAGACCTACATCTGATTGAATCAAATATTCTTCAATCTGATCTAATGTTTTGTCATCTATTTCTTTTTTGACAATTATATCTTTTAAACCAGATGTAAAAGTAGAAGCAGTTTTTTTAAAACCGATTTTAAATTTATCAAAAATTCCCATTACAATTTAATCTCAATATTTTTAATATTAGAAACGGGCCCTTTCATGTGAATGCTATTTTTTTCATCAATAAAAATTGTTAGTTTTCCAAGCGTAAACTCTATATCTGTAGTTTTACCTACTAATGATTTGATGTTACCGGCTACAGCGGTTGCACATGCCGCAGTACCACAAGCCTTTGTAAGACCCGCACCTCTTTCCCATACCTTAACTTTTATTAAATCTTTATTTACAACTTTAGCTAGTGTTACATTGCATTTTTCAGGAAATAATTCGTGATTTTCAATATCAGGTCCAACTTTTTTTAAATCAAAATTTTCAATATCATTTACAAAAAAAACTATATGGGGGTTTCCTACATTTACTGCAATTCCACCAATGTATTTGTTATTGTTTTTGTCCATAATTTCAATCTCAAGGTCTTTAGTGTCTAATTTTCTACTTAAAGGAATCTCTTCCCAATTTGTTTTTGGAATACCAATTTCGGTCTCTACTAAATTATTTCCTAAAATTTTAGATTTTAATAATCCAGAGGATGTCCACACAGTTATTTCTTTTTGATTACTTTCTTTTGATAAAAAGTCAGCAATACATCTCGTTCCATTTCCACAGGCCCCTGTAGTACTGCCATCTGAATTATAAAACTCTAAACCAGCATCTATTTCTCTATTTTTTTTAATTAGAATAAGTTGATCACATCCAATAAAACTTCGATCACATATTTTAATTATTTGATCTTTGCTTAAATTAAGATCATGAATTCGTTGATCAATAATTACAAAATCATTGCCTAAACCATCCATTTTAAATGCTTTAATATCCATATATAGATATTTAACTTATTTATTGACTTTTTGAACCTCTATTATAGGTTGTTTCCGTTTCCACAAAAACGTTAAATTTGTGGTGTCTTTGGAAACAAAGAGATCAACACTAGTCAGCGATATTCGCCCACTAGTGCGAAACTGCTGTGCGTAATAAATATGTTTGAAAACTTAACAAATAAATTCGAAGAAATTTTTTCTTCTTTAAAAAAAGCAGCTTCACTTGATGAAAATCAAGTAGATGAAGGCTTAAGAGGTATTAGACAGGCTTTATTAGAAGCCGATGTGTCTCTAGATGTAACTAAAGATTTTATAGAAAAAGTTAAGCCAAAGGTTATGGGCCAAGAAATAATTAGATCAACCTCTCCAGGAGATATGGTTGTTAAAATTGTTTATGATGAATTAGTTAGTCTTTTAGGTGAAAGCAACACTGATATTAATTTAAATGCAGTTCCACCTGTCCCAATGATGCTGATAGGTCTTCAAGGTTCTGGTAAAACTACAACAACAGCAAAATTAGCCAAATATTTAGAAAAAAATAAAAAGAAAAAGATAATGATGGTGAGTCTTGATGTATATAGGCCAGCTGCACAAGAACAGTTAAGATCATTGGGTGATCAAAATGATATTTTAACACTACCTATTATTGAAGGGCAGCTGCCAGAGGATATTTGTAGAAGAGCAGTTAGCGCTGCAAACCTAAATGGTGCAGAAATTATATTATTTGATACAGCAGGCAGAACACAAATAGACCTTCAAATGATGAGTGAAATTAAACAGATAGAAAGTATAATTAACCCAACAGAAGTATTTTTAGTTGCAGATTCTTTAACAGGACAAGTTGCTGCAGAAGTTGCAAAAGAATTTAAGAATACCGTAAATGTAACAGGTATTGTTTTAACAAGAGCTGATGGTGATGCCAGAGGTGGTGCGGCTCTTAGCATGAAGTATGTCTCACAAGTTCCAATTAAATTTTTAGGGGTAGGAGAAAAGATAGAAAATTTAGAAGTTTTTCACCCAGATAGGATAGCCAATAGAATATTAGGTATGGGAGACATTGTTTCTCTTGTCGAAAAAGCTGCAGAAGATCTTGGTGAAGAGAATATAAAAAAAGCAGAAGAGAATTTAAAAAAAGGACAATTCTCTATGGAAGATTATTTAACACAGCTTAGACAAATGAAAAAAATGGGAGGCATAGAAGGAATCATGTCGTTTATGCCAGGTGTTTCTAAAATGAAATCACAAATGGATGCTTCGGGAATTGATGAAAGCGTTATTACTAAAAATGAAGCAATCATTTTATCTATGACAAAAAAAGAAAGAGGAAATCCTAAAATCATTGATGGTTCTAGGAAAAAACGAATTGCTAATGGCTCTGGAACAGATGCGGCCACTATCAATAAATTGCTTAAGCAATTTAAAATGATGTCTGAAATGATGAAGAAGATGTCAAAAGGAAACCTGAAGGGTATGTCTGATAAAGGAATACCTCCAGAGCTATTAAATCAACTTAAATAAATAAAGGAAAAAAAATGATAAAAATAAGACTATCAAGAGGTGGAACAAAGAAAAGACCAGTATACAAAGTAGTTATAGCTGACAGTCGTCGTGCAAGAGACGGAAGGTTTATTGAGAAAGTAGGATTCTTTAATCCCCTTTTACCAAAAGATAAAAAAGAAAGAATGGGACTGGAAGCCGAAAGAATTAAATATTGGTTAGGTCAAGGTGCTCAACCAACAGCTAGAGTTGCAAGAATTTTAGGTGAAAATGATATTATCCCTATGCCTGCAAACGCTAACAACCCAAATAAAGCTATACCTAAAAAAGAAAGAAAAAAAGAAGGAGATGAAGCAAAAGCAGCTCCTAAAGCAGAAGCAGCTCCAAAGGAAGCAGATCCTAAAGCAGAAGCAGCTCCAAAGGAAGCAGTTCCTAAAGCAGAAGCATCTCCAAAGAAAGCAGCTCCTAAAGCAGAAGCAGCTCCAAAGAAAGCAGCTCCTAAAGCAGAAGCAGCTCCAAAGGAAGAAACTAAATAGTTGGATTCATGTGGCAAGCTCAGATATTCACACTTTACCCAGATATTTTTCCTGGCCCTTTAAGTAAAGGACTTTATGGAAAAGCATTATCAAATAAAATTTGGGATCTAAAAGTTGTAAACATTAGAGATGCTGCAGAAGACAAACATAAGACGGTTGACGATACTCCTTTTGGAGGTGGATCTGGCATGTTGTTAAAAGCTGATGTTTTAGCAAAATCGATTGATCAAAATAAAAAAAAAGGTGAAAGAATTTTTTATTTATCTCCTAAGGGAAAAAAACTTGATCAAAAATTAGCACTAGAACTGTCAAAAGAAAAATCGATCAGTTTAATATGTGGTCATTTCGAGGGTGTCGATGAAAGAATATTATCAACAAGAAATATAGAAGAAATTAGTATTGGAGATTTCATTTTATCAGGAGGAGAAACAGCATCCTTTGTTGTATTGGATAGTATTTTAAGACTGTTACCTGGAGTATTAGGAAATGAACAATCAAAAACAGATGAGAGTTTTGAGAATGGACTTTTAGAGTATCCTCAGTACACAAAACCTCAAATTTGGGAGGAAAAAAGTGTCCCAGACGTACTATTAACAGGAGATCATAACAAAATTAAAGACTGGCGTTTATCACAATCAGAGGCTATAACACGCGTCCGAAGACCAGATTTATGGGAAAAATATAAGAAAAACTAATTTAATAAAGAGTAATATGAAAACAATTGAGGAAATAAATCAACATAACGTTAAAAAAATATTAGCTGAGAAGAAAATTCCAGATTTTTTCCCAGGAGATATAGTAAAAGTTGGCGTGAGAATTACCGAAGGTAAAAAAGACAGAATTCAATATTTTGAAGGTGTTTGTATTGCTAGAAAAAATAGAGATTTAAATTCTTCATTTACAGTTAGAAAAATATCATTTGGTGAAGGTGTTGAGAGAACGTTTCCACTATATGGAACAGTAATTGATTCAATTACAGTTGTTAGACATGGAAAAGTTAGAAGAGCAAAATTATACTATCTAAGAGATAGAACTGGTAAATCAGCTAGAATTGCAGAAAGAATTAGAAAAAAAATTGGTATAGAGGTTGATGTTAAACCAGAAACAGTAACTGAAGAAACTTTAGCACCAGTTGCAGTAGAACCTGAAAAGCAACCCGAAACTCAAGCAGAACCAAAAATAGAAAGTTCTGAAAAAAAAAAATAGCTTTTTTTTCAATGTCTTTAACTCTTTACGATAAAGTATGGAATGATCATTTAGTTGATCAGCAAGATGATGGTACAGCACTATTGTTTGTTGACAGACATTTAGTACATGAGGTGACAAGCCCACAAGCATTTGAAGGATTAAGAAATTCTAATAGGAAAGTTAGACAGCCTAGTTTAACATTAGCGGTTGCTGATCATAATGTTCCTACCACTGACAGATCTAAGGGAATAGCAGATGCAGAATCTAAAATTCAGGTAGATACCTTAGAAAATAATTGTAAAGAATTTGGAGTTCAATACTTAGGAATGGATGACAAGAGACAAGGGATTGTTCATATAATTGGACCCGAACAAGGTTTCACTCAACCTGGAACAGTAATTGTTTGTGGAGACAGTCACACAGCAACGCATGGAGCATTCGGTGCCTTAGCATTTGGAATTGGCACTTCTGAAGTAGAGCATGTTTTAGCTACACAAACACTAGTTCAAAAAAAAGCAAAAAATTTCAGAATTAATGTTAATGGAAAGCTTCCTATTGGCGTTACATCTAAAGATGTAATTTTACAAATTATAGGAAATATTGGCACAGCAGGAGGAACAGGGTTTGTGATTGAGTACGCAGGAAGCTTAATATCATCTTTAAGCGTAGAGCAACGAATGACAATTTGTAATATGACTATTGAAGGAGGAGCAAGAGCAGGATTAATCGCACCAGATGAAAAAATATTTGAATATTTAAAAGGTAAGCCAATGTCACCAAAAAATGAAAATTGGGATAAGGCCATGAAATATTGGGAAAGTTTAAAAACTGATGATGGAGCTAAATTTGATAAAGAAATTAATTTAGAAGCAGAGGATATTTTACCAATGATTACCTGGGGAACTTCTCCACAAGATGTAATCACTATTGATGGCAAAGTACCAAATCCTGAAAATGAACAAGATGAAGATAAAAAGAACTCTATAATAAGATCTTTAAAATATATGGGTTTAAAAGCTGACACACTAGCCACAGACATTAAAATTGATACGGTTTTTATAGGAAGTTGTACCAACGGTAGAATTGAAGACTTAAGAGAAGCAGCAAAAATATTAAAAGATAAAAAGAAGGCATCACATGTTCATGCAATGGTTGTTCCAGGCTCAGGTTTAGTTAAAGAACAAGCAGAACAAGAAGGACTAGATAAAATATTTATAGAATCTGGTTTTGAATGGAGAGAGCCAGGTTGTTCAATGTGTCTTGCAATGAATGCGGATAAGTTAAAGCCAGAAGAAAGATGTGCCTCAACTTCAAACAGAAACTTTGAAGGAAGACAAGGTAGGGGTGGAAGAACACATTTAGTAAGCCCTGGAATGGCAGCGGCAGCAGCAATTTCTGGAAACTTGGATGATGTTAGAAAGTATCAAAATTAAAATGCAAAAATTTAATTCAGTTAAAAGTATTCCAGCATATTTGCCAATTGTAAATGTTGATACAGATATGATTATTCCAAAACAGTTTCTTAAAACAATTAAGAGAACAGGGTTAGGAAAAAACTTATTTTTTGAAATGAGATATGATGACAATGGAAATGAAATTAAAGATTTTATTCTTAATCAGGAACCTCACAATCAATCAAAAATACTAATTACAGGAAAAAATTTTGGCTGTGGCTCTTCAAGAGAGCATGCTCCTTGGGCGCTATTAGATTTTGGAATTACATGTGTAATAAGCTCTAGTTATGCTGATATTTTTTATAGCAACTGTTTTAAAAATGGAATTTTACCAATTATTTTACCAGAAGAAAAAATTAAAGAACTATCAGAATATTCAAAAAGAAAAGAAGAAATTTCAATAGATTTAAAGGAAGAAAAAATTATTTTTGGAAATAGCGAAATAAAGTTTGCTGTTGACCCGTTTAAGAAAAAATGCTTATTAGAAGGTCTTGACGATATTGCACTTTCATTAGCAAAAAAAGAAAAAATTACCAACTTTGAAGAAAATTTAAAAAATAATAAACCATGGATATTTAATGATTAAAATTAAAAAAAGAAAATTTTTACTTTTACCTGGTGATGGTATCGGACCTGAAGTTATTCAGGAAGTTAAAAAAGTTATTCAATGGTTTAATTCAAATAAATCTTTAGATTTTGAAATTGATCAAGATTTAGCAGGTGGCTGTTCTTACGACAAGCATGGTATACCAATCACAGACGAAGTTTTTTATAAAGCGCTAGAAAGTGAAGTTGTAATGTTAGGAGCTGTTGGTGGTCCTAAATGGGACAATTTAGATTTTTCAAAAAAACCTGAAAGAGCGCTATTAAAGTTAAGAAAAGAATTAAAATTATTTGCAAATCTAAGGCCTGCAATTTGTTTTGAACAATTAGTTGATGCATCAACTCTAAAACCAGAAATTGTTTCTGGATTAGATATAATGATTGTTAGAGAGTTAACGGGTGGAATTTATTTTGGAGAACCAAGAGGAATCAAACCAATAGAAAATGGTGAAAGAAAAGGCATTAATACCCACACCTATACGACTAGTGAGATAGTTAGGGTGGCTAAAGTAGCTTTTGATTTAGCCAAAAAAAGATCAAATAAAGTTACTTCTTGTGAAAAATCAAATGTAATGGAAGCAGGACAACTTTGGAGAGAGGAAGTTCAAGAACTTCACGATAAAGAATATAAAGATGTTGAGTTAAGTCATATGCTTGCCGATAATTGTGCAATGCAATTATTAAAAAATCCAAAGCAGTTTGATGTAATTGTTACCGACAACTTGTTTGGAGATATGCTTTCTGATCAAGCCTCAATGTTAACTGGATCTTTAGGTTTATTGCCTTCTGCTTCCCTTGGAGCAAAAAATAAAGATGGAGAAATGAGAGCAATGTATGAACCTATTCATGGATCAGCACCAGATATAGCTGGTAAAGGAATTGCAAACCCAATTGCATCAATTTTAAGTTTCGCAATGGCATTAAGATATTCATTAGACTTAGATAATCAGGCAGATGCTTTAGAAAAAGCAGTTCAAGACGTGTTAAATGACGGTCTTAGGACTAAAGATATACTTTCAAAAGGGATGAAAAAAGTATCAACATCAGCAATGGGTGATGCAATAATTTCAAAATTGCAATAATTAAAAATTTATTCTAGAGTTCCGGAATGCCAAGTTACATAGCACCCGTGGAAGATATGATGTTTCTTTTTGACAAACTAAGAAACAATAAAAATTATAATGAAATTGAAAAATATAAAGAAGTTAACTCAGAATTAGTAAAAGATATTTTAGTTGAGGCAGCTAAAATTAATGAAAATTTAATTTTACCATTAGCAAAATCAGGGGATGAAAACCCAACAGTTCTAGAGAATGGAGTGGTTAGAACACCGCCAGGCTATAAAGAAGCTTATATAAAATATATTGAGGATGGATGGACTTCACTTTCTTGTGATCCTAAATATGGCGGACAAGGAATGCCTAAAACTATAAGTGCCTTTTTTGATGAAATGCTATCTTCAGCAAGTCTATCATTTAAACTTTATAGCGAGCTAAGTATAGGTGCATACAATTGTATCTCTCATCATGCTAAGGATGAAATAAAAGAAAAGTATCTTCCAAAAATGGTTGAGGGGAAATGGAGTGGTACTATGTGCCTTACAGAGCCTGTTTGCGGAACTGATTTAGGTCTTTTAAAAACAAAAGCTGTAGAACAGTCAGATGGAACCTTTAAGATAACAGGACAAAAAATTTTTATTACTTCTGGTGATCACGATCTAACAGAAAATATTATTCACTTGGTGATAGCAAGAGCAGCAGACTCTCCAGAGGGAACGAAAGGTATAAGTTTATTTTTAGTTCCTAAATTTGTAGTTAATGAAGATAGCTCTATAGGTCCAAGAAATGGAGTTTCTACAGGTTCAATTGAAAGTAAAATGGGGATTAAAGGGTCAGCAACTTGCGTCTTAAATTTTGATGATGCAGTTGGTTATATGATTGGCTCTAAGAACAAAGGGTTAAATGCCATGTTTACAATGATGAATTTAGAGAGAATTGTTGTTGGAATTCAAGGATTAGGTATTTCAGAAATTGCTTATCAAAACTCATTAAGTTACGCAAAAGAAAGAAAACAAGGAAAAACAAATAATACCAAGTCAACCAATGGTGCAGATTTTATAATTGAACATGCTGATATAAGAAAATCCCTGCTTAATATGAAATCTATTATTGAAGGAGAGAGAGCACTGTGTTTTTGGTTATCACAACAAACAGAAGTTAGTCTTTATCACCCAGATGAAAAAATAAAACAAGAAGCGTCAGATCTTGTTTCTTTGATGACGCCAGTAGTTAAAACAATGTTTACGGACATGGGAATGGAAATAACGAGTGATGCAATGCAAATCCATGGTGGTTATGGATACACAAAAGACCAAGGAATAGAACAGTTATACAGAGATAATAGAATTACGCCAATATATGAAGGAACAAATTCTGTTCAAGCAGCAGATTTGGTTTTTAGAAAATTAATAAATAAAAATGGTGACATAATTAATAAGTACTTAGAATTGATTAAGAATGATTGCAATACTGGAAATGAAAAATTAAAACCTTTCATAAAAGAATTAAAAACACACCTAGAAATTTTATTTAGCTTTACGACTTGGATTAAGGAAAAAATACAAAACTCAAAAGATGATGCTAGTGCAGCATGTAACGACTATTTAAAAGCATTGGGTTTTGTAGCGATAGCCCATGCATGGATAAAAGTTTTAGAAGTTAGTTTTAAAGATTATGAAAATAATAAGATTTTTTATGAAGACAAAATACAAACTGCAAATTTTTATTTTAAAAGAGTCTTACCAAGAGCCGAAAGTCATTTTAAGACAGCTACAACTGGTAGTGATTATATAATGAATTTTAAATTTAATTAATATGAGTCATTACGATACAAATTTAGATAAAAATGAGGCTAATTATGTTCCTCTTTCTCCTGTAACATTTTTAGAAAGAACCAAAGATATATATCCAAACTATGAAGCTTTAGTTTATGAAAGTAGAACTTATACTTGGAAAGAGATTTATAAAAGATGTGTTAAGTTTGCTAGTGCACTAGATAAATTAGGTGTGAAAACTGGAGATACAATTTCCATAATGGCTTTTAATACACCGGAAATTTTTGAAGCTCATTACTCAATACCAATGGTGGGAGCAGTAATTAACGCAATCAATACAAGACTAGACCCCAATACAGTAAGTTATATTTTACAACATAGTGATGCAAAAGTTTTAATCGTAGATAGACAATTTCATGATGTAATTGAGAAGGCTTTAAAGAATGTTAAAAATAAAATTACAATTATTGATATTGATGACCAAGACATAGATACAAGTTCTTTCAAAAAAATAGGAGAACTTGAATATGAAAGTTTCTTAAATACAGGTGATGAAAATTATGAGTGGAAAAAGCCTAGAGACGAATGGGAAGCAATCTCATTAGGGTATACATCTGGAACTACCGGAAAACCAAAAGGAGTAGTTTATCATCACAGAGGCTCTTATTTGATGGCAACAGGTAGTGCAACAGCTTGGAATATGCCCAACAAACTAAATTTTTTATGCGTTGTGCCAATGTTTCATTGTAACGGCTGGTGTTATCCTTGGACACTGGCAATGTTACATGCAAGGGTAATTTGTTTAAGAAACATTGATGTAAAAAAGATATTTGAATTAATTGATAAATATGAAGTAACTCATTTCGGCGGAGCCCCAATAGTATTAAATATGATTGTAAACGCTGCAAAAGAGGATCAAAAAGCTTTAAAAAGAAAAGTAAATGTTTTAACCGCAGGCGCACCGCCACCAAGTATCATCTTTGAAAAAATGGAAAACCTTGGCTTTGAAGTGATGCATGTTTATGGATTAACAGAGACTTATGGTCATATGTTGCAGTGTGCATGGAATGAAGATTGGAATACTTTAGAAAAAGATAAAAAAAATGAAATTAAAGCAAGACAAGGTGTTAGATATCCTAATACCGAAGGTGCAGTTGTTATGGATCCTGAAACAATGAAGCAAGTCCCTAAAGATGGAAAAACTATGGGTGAAATCATGATTAGGGGAAATATTGTAATGAAGGGTTATTACAAAGATAAAGAAGCAACAGAGAAGTCAATGGCAGGTGGATGGTTTCACTCAGGAGATCTAGCGGTTACCCACCCAGATGGATATATTAAAATTCAAGATAGATCTAAGGATATTATAATTTCAGGTGGTGAAAATATTTCTTCAATTGAAATAGAAAATGCAATAGCAAAACATCCATCTGTATCACTAGCTGCGGTTGTTGCTAAACCAGATGAAAAATGGGGAGAAACACCCTGTGCTTTTGTTGAATTAATTAAAGATAAACCAGCAACAGAAAAAAACATTATAGATTTTTGCAGAGAAACTCTGGCAGGATTTAAACTTCCTAAAAGTGTTATTTTTTGTGATTTACCAAAAACTTCAACAGGAAAAATTCAAAAATTTGAACTTAGAAAAAAAGTCAAGGATCAAAGTTGATCTTTCAAGTGGACAGTAAGAATGTCTTTGCATCAAATGGAGGTCAAGGTATTAATAAAAAAAAAGCCACAATAGTTTTACTTCACGGAAGCGGTCTCTCACATATTGTTTGGTCCTTAACAGAGCAGTATTTATCAAATCAAAATTATAATGTTTTAGCAATTGATTTACCTGGTCATGGAAATTCTGAGGGTGATTGTTTAAAATCAATTGAAGAAATTTCAGATTGGCTAGAAAAAGTTTTTAAAGAACTTAATGTTTTTGAATTAACAATAATAGGTCATTCCCAAGGGTGTTTGGAAGCATTGGAATATTCATCAAGGTATTCAAAAAGAGTTAAAAATTTAATATTTGTTGCTGGCTCTTATAGAATGCCCGTTAATCAAGATTTAATAGATCTTGCAAGTTCAGGAAACAAAGATGCTGTTAAATTAATGACAAAGTGGGGGTATGTAAATTCAAAAAAATTTATTGGAGGTGACCCAGTTGAAAAAATTATTAATTCTCCAAGAGATATCAGGGAAATACTAGCAATAGATTTTGTTGCTTGTAATAATTATAAAAATGGATTGGAGGCTCTTAAAAAGATTAATTGTCCTACATTATTTATTTTTGGTGAATTGGATAAAATGGTGAACCTAGAAAAAGGTCAAAAATTCGCAGATTCTGTTGTTAATTCTAAGACACATGTAATAAAAAATTGTGGGCATATGATTATGTTTGAAAATGCTTTCGAAATGAGAGAAAAGATCTCAGAATTTTTAAAAAAATGAAAAATTTTCCAATTGCAAAATCTAGAAGATTAAGAAGTACACCCTATACTGATAGGTTGGAAAAACAGGGAGTTAGTGCATATACAGTATATAATCATATGCTATTGCCCGTATCATTTGTTTCCGCAGAAGCTGACTATCATCATTTAAAAGAATTTGTTCAAGTTTGGGATGTTGCAGCTGAAAGACAAGTTGAGATTTCAGGCAAAGATTCTGCTGAATTAGTTCAATTAATGACTTGTAGAGATCTATCAAATTCTAAAATTGGAAAGTGTTATTATGCACCATTGATAGATGATCATGCAAATATAGTTAATGATCCAGTGATTAATAAATTAGCCGAAGATAGGTGGTGGCTTTCAATTGCAGACTCTGACGTAATTTTTTTTGCAAAAGGTCTTGCCTCAGGAAATAAATTTGAAGTTAAAATCAAAGAACCAAATGTAAATATATTAGCTATTCAAGGACCTCTTTCAAATGAACTGATGGCAAAAGTGTTTGGTGAAAAAATTACTAAACTTAAATTTTTTAATTTTGACTATTTTGAATTTAGAGGTGTTAAACATTTTATTTCTAGATCGGGCTGGTCCAAACAAGGTGGTTTTGAAGTTTATGTTGAAAATGATAAGTCAGGTCAGGAGCTGTATGACTATTTATTTGAAGTAGGAAAAGAATTTAATGTTAAACCTGGATGTCCAAATATTATTGAAAGAATTGAAAGTGCATTACTTTCCTACGGAAACGATTTTGATAATAGAGACAATCCCTTTGAAGCAAATTTTGATAAGTATATAAATTTAGAAAGTGATGTAAAATTTTTAGGAAAAGATAGATTAAAAAAAATTAAAGAAGAAGGTGTTACAAGAAAATTAATGGGCGTTCAAATTGAACATGATAGTATTGATATGTATTGTGAAAAAACTTTATTTGATGCTGATAACAATATTATTGGATATGTAAGATCAGCAACATATTCTCCGACTTTCAAGAAGGTTATTGGAATAGCCATGATTAATAAGCCTTATTTTAATACCTCTCAGTTGTTTAAAATAGAAATTAACGAGAAGTTATACGAGGGAAAAGTTTGCGATTTACCCTTCATCTAGTATAAAAGTTAAAGAACATCATGAATATAGCAATTGTAGGAGCCACTGGTAACGTCGGTAGAAAAATTCTCGAGGTATTAGAGAAAAAAAAGCTATCTATTGAGGAACTATTTCTTGTTGCCTCATCAAGAAGTACTGGTCAAAAAGTAAACTTTAATGGTAAAGAGCATGAGGTTTTTAATCTTGAAACTTTTGATTTTTCAAAAACTCAAATTACTTTTTTTGCAGCTGGTGGAAAAATTTCAGAACAATATGCAGCAAATGCTGCAAAACACTCAATAGTTATAGACAGTTCTAGCTTTTATAGAATGGATCCGGATGTGCCATTAATTGTTCCACAGGTTAATCCAGAGGCTATTAAGAATATGAAAAAGAATATAATTGCAAATCCTAATTGCTCAACAGCTCAATTAGTAATAGCTCTTAAACCATTACACGATTTATTTAATATTGAGAGGATAGTTGTTTCTACATATCAGTCAGTTTCAGGGGGTGGAAAAGACCTTATGGATGAACTAATAGAACAAACAAAACTTTCTTTAGAAAGTAAAGAAATTAAATCAAGGAATTTTACTAAACAAATAGCTTTTAATGCGATCCCTCACATCGATGTTTTTTCTGATGACGGATACACAAAAGAAGAATTAAAAATGACTAATGAAATCAAAAAAATTCTTGATGAAAAAATTGAATTAACAGCAACATGTGTAAGAATTCCAGTTATGGTTTCTCATGCAGAGTCAGTAAATATTCAATTTGAAAAACCATTTTCTTTAGAAAAAGTTAGAGACGCTCTTAGTAAAGCCAAAGGTTGTGAGATGTATGATTCAAGAGAAGATGGAGGATACAGCACTCCAATCGAAGCAGAAGGTAGAGACGAAACTTATATTTCAAGAATAAGAGAAGATAAAACTAACAAAAATTCGTTAAACCTATGGATTGTTTCTGATAATTTACTTAGAGGTGCGGCCTTGAATGCTGTAGAAATCGCCGAAACTTTAATTAAAACTAATTTTAATGGAAAATAATAATCCGCTATCACCACATATTCAAATTTATAGATGGCACATATCTTCTTTAGTATCTATTTCACATAGAATTACAGGAGTATTAAATATAGTTGCCTTAACAATAATTTGTTTTTGGATTGCATCTTTATTATTAGGTGAAAATAGCTACGAACTTACTAAAATATTTTTAAATTCTATTTTTGGAAAATTTATAATTTTAAGTTTAACGTGGTCATTTAGTTTTCAAATGTTAAGTGAAGTTAGACACTTAATTATGGATCTAGGATATGGTTTTGAATTAAAAACAACAAAGATAACGGGACTGATTGTAATCATTGGCTCATTTATTTTAACAATTTTAATTTACTTGATTGGGAAGCAATTTATTTAATATGAACAGTGCAACTAAAAAATGGTTATTTTTAAAGATAAGCTCAGTAGCACTGATACCTTTAATGGCCTGGTTTATTGTAAATTTAGTTTCAGTTTTTGATAAAGATTACATTGATGTTGTTGCCTTTTTTTCAAATCAACCATCTAAAATTTTAGTTTCTTTATTAATGGGTTTTGCTTACTTTTTCTCAGCTTTAAGCATTAGTGAGATATTTGAGGATTATATTCAGGATGAAAAAATCAAAAATGCCGCAAACAAAGCTGTAAATATATTTGCTATAATAATGCCCTTAATTACAATTATAATTATATTTAATTTAAATACATGAGTGCTTATAAAATTATAGATCATGAATATGACGTAATTGTCCTTGGAGCAGGGGGCTCAGGATTAAGAGCTGCTGTTGGCCTAAGCGAAGCAGGGTTAAAAACTGCCTGTATCTCAAAAGTATTTCCGACAAGAAGTCACACATCAGCAGCACAAGGTGGAATTTCAGCCGCTCTAGGAAACATGGGTGAAGATGACTGGCGTTGGCATATGTACGATACTGTTAAAGGTGCAGATTGGTTAGGTGACCAAGATAGTATTGAGTATCTTTGTAAGGAAGCGCCAAAAGCAGTAATTGAATTAGAAAAATATGGAGTACCCTTCAGCAGAACTGATGATGGTAAAATTTACCAAAGACCCTTTGGTGGAATGACAAAAAATTATGGTAATGGAATTGTTCAAAGAACTTGTGCAGCAGCTGATAGAACGGGTCACGCAATTCTGCATACTCTTTATGGACAAGCCTTAAAACATAAAACTAAATTTTTTATTGAATATTTTGCATTAGATTTATTAATGAAAGATGGCGAATGCAAAGGACTCATAGCGTGGAACTTAAACGATGGAACCATTCATAGATTTAGAGCGCACAGTACAATAATTGCAACAGGTGGTTATGGAAAAGCTTATTTTTCCGCAACTTCTGCACACACTTGTACTGGAGATGGAAATGCAATGGTTTTAAGAGCAGGCATGCCATTACAAGATATGGAATTTGTACAATTCCATCCAACAGGAATTTATGGGCATGGAACTTTAATTTCTGAAGGTGTTAGAGGAGAAGGTGGTTATTTAGTTAATTCAAAAGGTGAAAGATTTATGGAGCGGTATGCTCCAAATGCTAAAGATTTAGCATCTAGAGATGTAGTAAGTAGATCAATGTCAATTGAGATTAATGAAGGTAGAGGAGTTGGTAAAGAAAAAGATCATGTTCACTTACATTTAAGTCATTTAGATAAAAGTATTATTGAAAGTAGACTTCCAGGAATTACAGAAGCAGCAAGATTGTTTGCAAATGTCGATGTTACTAAAGAGCCAATACCAGTAGTTCCCACTGTTCATTATAATATGGGAGGTATTCCAACGAATTATAAAGCTGAAGTATTAACAGGAACTGATTCAAATAAAACAGTATCAGGATTAATGGCGATTGGAGAAGCTGCTTGCGTTTCTGTTCATGGAGCGAATAGATTGGGTTCTAACTCTTTAATTGATTTGGTTGTATTTGGAAGAGCAGCGGCTATGAGAGCAGCAGAACTTGTAAAACCAGGAACTCCACATGAAGATATAGGAGAGTCTGAAACAGAAAAATGCTTAGAAAGGTTTGATAAATTAAAAAACTCTAACGGTGAAAATAGTACTGCAGAGCTTAGACTTTCAATGCAAAAAACTATGCAATCAAAGTGTGCTGTTTTTAGAACAGAAAAAACACTTAAAGAAGGTGTTGATCAAATTAGAAAAGCATATGATGGAATGGACTCAATTTCTGTAAAAGATAAGTCTCTTGTTTTTAATACTGATTTAGTAGAAACGCTGGAGTTTGATAATTTAGTAAGACAGGCAATTACCACAGTGGATTCTGCTTATAACAGACAAGAGAGCAGAGGAGCACATGCTAGAGAAGATTTCCCAAAAAGAGATGATGAAAAATTTATGCAACATACTATTGCGTGGTGTAACGGAAAAGATACAAAAATTGGTTATAGACCAGTTAGCAAAACAACATTAACAAATGAAGTTCAATACTTTCCACCACAAGAAAGGGTTTACTAGTGGTTCAAATAAATTTACCTAAAAATTCAGAAGTTCAAAAAGGTAACTATTACCAAGATAAAACTGGATCAAAAAATATTAGAAAAGTAAATGTTTATAGATGGGATCCTTCAAATGGCGAAAATCCAAGAGTAGATACTTATGAGGTAGATATGGATAATTGTCCTTCAAAAGTATTAGATATTTTGAATAAGATTAAAAACGAAATTGACCCATCACTAGCTTATCGAAGGTCATGTGCACATGGTGTTTGTGGTTCTTGTGCAATGAACATGGATGGGAAAAATGGTTTAGCATGTACAAAACCTCATTCAGAAATTGAAGGAGATATAAATATTTATCCACTACCTCATTTAAAAGTTAAAAAAGATTTAATTGGTGATCTAAGTGGACTGTACAAGCAGTACGAGTCAATTGAACCATGGTTAAAAACAAATACAAAAGTTGAAACAACAGAAATCATACAATCTAAAAAGGATAGAAAAAAATTAGATGGTGCATATGAATGTATCATGTGTGCATGTTGTTCTACCTCTTGTCCAAGCTACTGGTGGAATGGTGATAAATATTTAGGTCCTGCTGTTTTACTTCAAGCTTATAGATGGATAGTTGACAGTAGAGATGACGAAAGAAAAGAGAGATTAAAAAAAGTAGCTGATGAACTTAAGCTATATAGATGTCACACTATTATGAATTGTACTAATGCTTGTCCGAAGGGATTAAACCCAGCAAAAGCTATAGCTGAATTAAAAAAAATGCTTGCAACAAGCTAATTACCCCTTTAAATAGCAACATTCATGAATTTATTAGAACATTTCGTTGGTGGAAAGCTAATTTCAGGCTCCTCTGATAGAAAAAGCAAAATTTTTAATCCTGCAACAGGTGAACAAGAGTCTGAAGTAAGATCAGCTAGTAAAGCTGATCTTGATCAAGCTGTAGAAGTGGCACAAAAAGCTTTTGAAACTTGGTCATTAAAACCATCACTTCAAAGAGCAAGAGTAATGTTTAAATTTAAAGAGTTAATAGAAAAAAATGCTGACGAGCTTACAAAATTAATAGTTTCAGAGCATGGCAAAGTTTATGAAGATGCCAAAGGTTCTTTAACGAGAGGACTAGAAGTTGTTGAGTTTGCGTGTGGAATTCCACATTTACTTAAAGGAGAATTTTCAGAAAACGTAGGAACAAATGTGGATAGCTGGTCTATGCGTCAACCACTTGGAGTTGTTGCTGGTATTACACCTTTTAACTTTCCAGCAATGGTACCTATGTGGATGTTTCCTATCGCTATAGCTTGCGGAAATACATTTATTTTAAAACCGTCAGAAAAAGATCCATCTTGTCCACTAAGATTAGCTGAGCTTCTAACAGAAGCTGGACTGCCAGATGGTGTCTTCAATGTTGTTAATGGAGATAAAGAGTCAGTTGATGCAATTTTAACAAACAAAAATGTTAAAGCTGTAAGCTTCGTAGGTTCAACACCAATTGCAAAATATATTTATGAAAATTCTGCAAAAAATGAAAAAAGAGTTCAAGCCTTAGGAGGTGCAAAAAATCATTTAGTTGTAATGCCTGATTGTGACCTTGATGGCGCAGTGAATGGATTAATGGGTGCAGCATATGGATCAGCAGGAGAAAGATGCATGGCTCAATCAGTAGCAGTAGCAGTAGGGGATATAGGAGATGAGTTAGTTTCACGTTTATCAAAAAAAGCTGAAGCATTGAAAGTAGGACCTGGTATGGACAAAACATCTGAGATGGGTCCATTAGTTACCAAAGAACATTTAAAAAAAGTAAAAGGTTATGTTGACCTAGGTGTTGAAGAGGGTGCCAAATTAGTTGTCGACGGAAGAAACATAAAGCTTCAAGGGTATGAAAATGGTTTCTTTATAGGCGGCTGTTTATTTGATCACGTTAAAAAAGATATGAGAATTTACAAAGAAGAAATATTTGGGCCAGTTTTGTCAGTCATAAGAGTTAAAACTTTTGAAGAAGCAACGAAACTAATTAATGATCATGAATACGGTAATGGGGTAAGTATTTATACAAGAGACGGTGACACTGGCCGAACTTTTGCTAGCAAAATCCAAGTTGGTATGGTTGGAATTAATGTTCCAATACCTGTACCAATGGCATTCCATAGTTTTGGTGGATGGAAAAGATCACTATTTGGAGACAGTGCAATGCACGGAGCTGAAGGAATTAAATTTTATACAAAACTTAAGACAGTAACATCAAGATGGCCTTCTGGAATAAGATCTAATGCAGATTTTGTCATGCCAACAATGAAATAAGAAGAAAAAATGAAAAAAATATCTTTAATAGGTGCGGGTCAAATTGGGGGCACTTTAGCTCACTTAATTGGAACTAAAGAAGTAGCTGATGAAGTGGTACTTTTTGATGTTGCAAGCGGCATAGCCAAAGGTAAGGCTTTAGATATTGCTCAATCTTCTTCTGTTGATGGTTTTAATGTAAAATTTTCAGGAACAGACAATTATGAAGATATAAAAGATTCTGATGTAATAATAATAACTGCGGGTGTTCCAAGAAAACCGGGCATGAGCAGAGATGACTTATTAGGTATTAATCTAAAAATTATCAAACAAGTAGCAGAAGGCATTAAAAAAAATGCACCTAATGCATTCGTTATATGTATTACAAATCCACTAGACGTTATGGTGATGGCTTTTCAAAAATTTTCAGGCATGCCAGCTAATAAAGTTGTTGGAATGGCAGGAATTTTAGATAGCTCAAGATTTAAATTATTTTTATCTTTAGAGTTAAACGTTCCTGTAAAAGAAATTGAAGCAATGGTTATGGGAGGTCATGGAGATACAATGGTTCCTCTACCTAGATTTACAAAAGTTTCTGGCAAACCATTATTAGACCTAGTTAAAGAAGGAAAAATATCATCAGAGAGATTAGAAGAAATTAATCAAAGAACTAGAGATGGTGGAGCGGAGATCGTTAAATATTTGGAAAAAGGTTCTGCATTTTATGCGCCAGCAGCTTCAGGGATACAGATGGCAGAAGCATATTTAAAAGATGAAAAAAAATTACTTCCATGTGCAGTTCACTTAAACGGAGAGTATGGTGTTAATAATGTTTATGCTGGTGTACCAGTAATAATTGGAAAAGACGGTGTTGAGAAAATAGAACAAATAGACTTAGACGAAAAAGAAAAAAAAGAATTTATGCACTCAATAGATGCTGTGAAAGCATTATGGGAAGCTGCATCAAAAATAGACCCAGATCTTTCTAAATAAATCATGAACATTCATGAACACCAAGCAAAAAAAATCCTAAAAGAGTATGGAGCAGTTGTGCCTGAAGGAGTTTTTGCTTTCACGGTGGATGAATTGATTGAAAAAGCAAAATCATTAAAGACAGAAAAGTTTGTATTAAAAGCACAAATCCATGCTGGTGGAAGGGGTAAGGCAGGAGGGGTAAAAATTTTAAGTACTATAGAAGAACTAAGTACTGCTGCTAAAGAACTATTAGGTAAAACTCTTGTGACACATCAAACAGGCCCCGAAGGTAGGGAGGTAAAGAGGTTATACGTTGAAGAGTCTTCCAATATAGATAAAGAATTTTATTTATCATGTTTAATTGATAGAGCTAGTTCAAAAATTGCCTTCATATCAAGTGATCAAGGTGGAATGGATATTGAAGAAGTGGCCAACAAAACACCAGAAAAAATTATAACAACAAAAGTTGAAATAGGTGATGAGATTTCAGACCTAGATTGTGAAAGAATAATTGAAATTTTTAATTTAGGTGGAGATGCAAATAAGCAAGCAATAGCGTTAATTAAATCAGTGTATAAGATGTTTATTAGTACTGACGCTAATATGGTTGAAATTAATCCTTTAATTTTAACTAAAGAAGAAAAAATAATCTGTTTAGATGCAAAAGTAAATTTTGATTCTAATGCTTTATTTAAACATCCAAAAATTATGGAATTAAGGGATTTAAATGAAGAGGATCCAACAGAAATTGAAGCAAGCAAACATGATCTTGCTTATATAAAATTAGATGGAAGTATTGGCTGCATGGTTAATGGAGCTGGTCTTGCAATGGCCACTATGGATATTATTAAGTTATATGGAAAAGAACCAGCAAACTTTTTAGATGTTGGTGGTGGTGCCTCAAAAGAAAAAGTATCTGCAGCACTTAAGATAATTCTTTCAGATAAAAATGTTAAAGGTATTTTAATAAATATTTTTGGTGGAATAATGAGATGTGATGTCCTTGCACGAGGAGTTGTGGAGGCAGCTAAAGAAATAAATATTAGTGTTCCTTTAGTAGTTAGACTTGCAGGAACAAATTTTAAAGAAGGAAAAGAGATATTAGATAACTCAGGATTGAAATTAATTTCAGCAGAAAATTTAGATGATGCTGCCCAAAAAATAGTAGAGGCTATAAAATAATATGTCAGTTTTAATTAATAAAAATACAAAAGTTATATGCCAAGGATTTACAGGAAAACATGGTGAATTTCATTCTAAACAAGCAATAGAATATGGAACCAATCTTGTTGGGGGAGTTACTCCAAAAAAAGGAGGTCAAAAACATCTTGATCGTCCAGTTTTTAACACTGTAGCAGAAGCCAAACAAAAAGTTGGTGCCGATGCAACAATGATTTATGTTCCAGCAAAATTTGCAGCTGCTGCAATAATTGAAGCGATAGATGCTTCAGTTGAACTTATAGTATGCATTACTGAAGGCATACCAATTCAAGATATGCTTCGTGTTAAACAAAAACTAAATAATTCAAAAAGTAGACTAATTGGACCAAACTGCCCAGGAATAATTACTCCTAATGAATGTAAAATTGGGATTATGCCAGGCAATATCCACAAAAAAGGTTCTGTTGGAATTGTTTCAAGATCAGGAACTTTAACGTATGAAGCAGTTGCACAAACAACTGCAAATGGACTAGGACAATCTACTTGCATAGGAATTGGAGGAGATCCAGTAAATGGAACAAATTTTATTGACTGCTTAGATTTGTTTTTAAATGATGAAGAGACCGAGTCTATCCTTATGATAGGAGAAATTGGAGGTTCTGCAGAAGAAGAGGCAGCTGAATTTATAAAAAATCACAAAATACAGAAACCAACAGTTGGTTTTGTAGCTGGAATAACAGCTCCCCCTGGAAGAAGAATGGGCCATGCTGGAGCTATTATATCGGGTGGAAAAGGTGGTGCAGAAGATAAAATTAAAAAGATGGAAGAATGTGGAATTACTATAGCTAAATCACCATCTGAATTAGGTAAAACATTATTTAATAAATTATCTAATTGAAAAATATTTTTCTGATATTATATCAATAAAATAGATGTCATCATCAAAAAATCTCGAATTTGAAAAAACTTCATTTCTTAGTAAATCTAATAATGCATTTATAGAGCAGATGTATTTAAAGTTTATCAATAAAGATAGGAACCTTCCTGAAAGTTGGCAGAATTATTTTGAAGGAATGGATGAAGATCCAAGCATGATGGCCAAAGAAATTAATGGACCATCTTGGAGTTTAAAAAATAAAATTGATATAGATGAGTTTCAAAAAAAAATTGAACAAGAGGATGAAAATTCACCCAGCAATACTCCTCAAACTAATATAAATCAAATAAATTCATCCAGATCAAATGAAGACTCAATTAATGCAGTCTCAATGATTAGATCGTATAGACAAAGAGGACACCTTATCGCTACACTGGACCCACTTGGATTATTAAAATCAGATTATTTAGATGAGTTACATCCAGAGTCTTTTGGTTTTAAAAAAAATGATTATCAAAAAAATATTTATTTAGGTGGCGTGATAAATAAAGATCAAGCAAATATTAAAGAAATATTAGCATTTTTAAAAAAAACGTATTGTGGACCAATTGGATACGAATACATGCATATATCAAATCCGACTGAAAGAAAATGGTTTAGAGATCGGATTGAAAAATCAGCAGATAATATGAATTTTACCAAAAATGGTAAAGAGGCAATTTTAAATAAAATAATACAAGCGGAAGGTTTTGAAAAGTTTCTACATAAAAAATATGTAGGAACAAAAAGATTTGGATTAGATGGAGGAGAAAGTTTAATTCCTGCTTTGGAACAAATAATTAAGATTAGTGGCCAGTCTGCAGTTAAAGAGGTTAAGATTGGAATGTCTCATAGAGGTAGACTGAATGTATTAGCAAATGTATTACAAAAATCTTATAAAAGAATATTTAATGAATTTGCTGGAGAAATTAATGCATCATCAGAAGAGGGAGCTGGAGATGTTAAGTATCACCTAGGGGCATCTTCAAACAGAGATTTTGATGGAAATTCTGTGCATGTTAGCTTGACAGACAATCCATCTCACTTAGAAGCAGTTAACCCAGTAGTTCTTGGGCAAACAAGAGCAAAACAATTTTTTCATAAAGATAAAGAAAGAAATAAAGTAATACCTATATTGATACATGGTGATGCTGCATTTGCAGGACAAGGTGTAGTAGCAGAATGTTTTGCAATGTCCGGTTTACCAGGTCATAACACTGGTGGAACAATTCATATTATTGTTAACAACCAAATAGGTTTTACAACAAGTCCAAGATTTGCACGATCTTCACCTTACCCGTCCGATGTAGCAAAAATGGTTGATGCTCCAATTATTCATGCTAATGGAGATGACCCAGAAGCAGTTGTTTATGCGGCTAGAATAGCTACTGAGTTTAGATTAAAATTCAATAGAGATGTAGTTATAGATTTGATTTGCTATAGAAGATTTGGTCATAATGAAGGAGATGAACCATCATTTACTCAACCATTAATGTACAAAAAAATCAGATCACATCCCTCCCCAGTAAATGTCTATGGGAATAAATTAATAGAGGAAAACATAATTACAAATGATGATTTAGATAATTCAGTTAAAAAATTTAAAAATTTACTTGATGATCAATTTAAAAATGCAAAAGACTACAAGCCTCAAATCGAATGGTTCGAAGGTACATGGTCAGCATATAAGCCTGAAAAAGGAAAAGATAAAAGAGGAATAACAGGCGCAGATACTAAAAAACTTTTAGAGATTTCAGAAAAAATAAATTCTTCTCCTGAAGAATTAAATTTACATAAAACAATAATCAAAATATTAAACTCAAGAAAAGAAGCAGTTAAAAATGGTTCAAACATAGACTGGTCAACTGCAGAAGCACTAGCATTTGGATCCTTATTAGAAGAAGGATATCCTGTAAGACTAGTTGGACAAGATTCTGGTAGAGGAACTTTTAGTCAAAGACATTCTGTTTTAAGAAATCAATTAAACAATAGACGCTACGTTCCATTAAATAATATTTCAAATAATCAAAAACAATTTGAAGTAGTAGATAGCTTTTTATCAGAATTAGCAGTTCTAGGTTTCGAGTATGGTTATAGTCTTGTTGAGCCAAATACACTTACACTTTGGGAAGCACAGTTTGGAGATTTTGCTAATGGAGCACAAATTGTCATTGACCAATTTATTGCATCTGGAGAAAGAAAATGGACAAGAGCATCAGGATTAGTAATGCTTTTACCACACGGATATGAAGGTCAAGGTCCAGAACATTCATCAGCACGCTTAGAAAGATTTTTACAATTATGCTCCAATGATAATATGCAAGTAATGAATTGTACTACGCCAGCAAATTATTTTCATGCATTAAGGAGACAAGTGCTTAGAGATTTTAGAAAACCATTAATTATGATGACGCCAAAATCTTTACTAAGAAATAAGTATTGTGTTTCTAACTTAGAAGATTTTAGTAAAGAAAATTCATTTCATAGAATATTATGGGACCATGCTGTGGACCCAAAATCTAATGGTTTTATAAAATTAAGAAAAGATTCAGAGATTAAAAAAGTAATAATGTGTTCAGGTAAAGTTTATTTTGATTTATTAGATGCTAGAGAAAAATTAAAAAAAGACGATGTAATACTGTTCAGAATTGAACAATTGTATCCATTTCCAGCCAAGACTCTTGTTAAAGAACTTAAACCTTACGCTAAAAATGCAAAGTTTTACTGGTGCCAGGAAGAACCAAAAAATATGGGTGCATGGTTTTCAGCACGAGACTATATACAATGGACTTTAGATACTATTAACGCTAATAATAGAGAAATTTCTTATATAGGAAGAAGTCCGGACGCATCTCCTGCTACAGGATATGCAAAAAGACACATTTCACAACAGCAAGAAATTATTAACAAGGTTTTTAAATAAAAATGAGTGAAAAAATTTTAGTACCAGTTTTGGGAGAAAGCATAACTGAAGCTACAGTTGCTAAGTGGCTTAAAAAAGAAGGTGACACTGTTGAGGCAGATGAGGCAATTGTAGAATTAGAAACTGACAAGGTTAATTTAGAAGTACCATCTCCAATAGATGGAGTTTTATCTGAAATAAATTCTAAGGATGGTGTAACTGTAGAAGTTGGAGCTCTACTTGGTACGATAAGTCAAAATGAAATTCAGCCATCTCAAAAAAAGGTAATTACAAAAATTGAACCTAAAATAACAGAAAACAATGTTGTCAATTTAGAAATTAAAAATGAAACACCTAGAGTTTTCGAAGAACCTGAAGAGGAAGAGCCGTTAATATTAACTAATGAAGTTAAAAAAGACAAAACTGATTATTCAAATAAAAATAATGAAATACTTTCGCCATCTGTAAGAAAAATTGTTGTTGAGAATAAAATTAATTTAGAAAAAGTTAGAGGCTCTGGCAAAGAAGGTAGAATTCTTAAAGGAGATTTAATTAGCATGATGGGAAAAAATCCCCAACCATCAGAAAGAAAAATTAAATATGGTCAAGAAGAGAGAATTAAAATGTCTAGACTTAGACAAACAATCGCAAAAAGATTAAAACAAGCACAAGAAAATGCTGCACTGCTAACAACATTCAATGAAGTTGACATGACTAGCATAATGGAAATAAGAAAAGAAAATCAAGAAGATTTTCAAAGTAGGTATAATATTAAATTAGGATTTATGTCCTTTTTTGTAAAAGCTTGTGTTGCAGCTTTAAAAACGTTTCCATCTGTTAATGCTGAAATTGATGGGAATGAAATCATTTATAAAAATTATTATAATATAAGTTTTGCAGTAGGAACTGAAAAAGGGTTAGTTGTTCCAGTATTAAGAGATGCAGATCAGCTATCATTTGCTGATATTGAAAAAAATATCAAAACAATTTCTGAAAAAGCAAGAGATGGAAAGATAACCATAGAAGATCTTCAGGGTGGCACTTTTACTATTAGTAATGGAGGCGTTTACGGTTCAATGTTATCTACTCCAATATTAAATTTACCTCAATCTGGTGTATTAGGAATGCATAATATAGTGGAAAGACCAATGGTGGTTGACGGAGAAATTAAAATTAGACCCATTATGTATCTTGCGCTATCTTATGACCACAGAATTATTGACGGAAAAGAGTCAGTTTCATTTTTAAAGATGGTTAAAGAAAACTTAGAAGATCCAAGAAGGTTATTTTTAAATATTTAGATGTCAGATAAATTTCAAGCAGTTGTAATAGGTGGAGGTCCAGGAGGCTATGTGTGTGCGATAAGATTAGCACAATTGGGCCTTAAAACTGCATGCATAGAATCTAGAGGATCATTAGGTGGAACTTGTTTAAATGTTGGGTGCATACCTTCTAAAAATTTATTAAATATTTCAGAGAATTATCATAAAGCGCAAAATTTTTCTAAACTTGGGATAGAGGTTGGTGAGGTAAAACTTAATCTCAAGAAAATGATGAAAAATAAGGATAAAGCAGTTACTGTATTAACCAAAGGTGTAGAATTTTTATTTAAGAAAAATAAAGTTACTTATTTTAAAGGCACAGGAAGTTTTAAATCAGCAAATAAAATTTCTATTTTAGATGATCAAAAAAAAGAAACCATAATAGAAACTGAAAAAACCGTAATTAGTACAGGATCTGTTCCTGTATCATTGCCAGGAATGGAATTTGATGAAAAAATAATTGTTTCTTCAACAGGTGCATTAACTTTAAAGGCAGTTCCAAAAAAGATGATTGTAGTTGGTGGAGGCTATATAGGATTAGAGATGGGATCTGTTTGGTCTAGATTGGGTACTGAAGTTCACGTAGTTGAATTTCTTGAACATATTACACCAGGGATGGATAGAGAAGTATCTACAGAATTTATGAAAATTTTAAAGAAGCAAGGAATTAATTTTCATATGCAGACAAAAGTAGAAGGAATTAAAAAAAGCACTAATGGTGCTACAGTTTCAACATCTGATAAAGATGGAAAAAAAATTGATTTTGATTGTGATGTCGTACTTATATCGGTTGGTAGAAAACCAAATACTAATAACTTAAATTTAGAAGCAATTGGTGTTGAATTAGATGAGAAGAAAAGAATTAAAACAGATAAAAGTTTTCAAACAAATGTAGATAATGTTTATGCAATTGGAGATGTAATAGAAGGACCGATGTTAGCACACAAAGCTGAAGATGAAGGTATTGCAGTTGCTGAAAATATTGCAGGACAATCAGGACATGTTAATTATGATATTATTCCAGGTGTTGTTTACACAACTCCAGAAGTTGCTTCTATTGGTAAAACAGAAGAACAATTAAAAGAAAAAAATATAAAATACAAAATTGGTAAATTTTCATTTATGGCAAACTCAAGAGCTAAAGCAATTGATGAAGCAGAGGGCTTTGTTAAAATCCTAGCTGATGAAAAAACAGATAGAGTTTTAGGGGCGCATATTATTGGTCCTCATGCAGGTGAATTAATTGGAGAAATTGGAGTTGCAATGGAGTTTGGTGCAAGCGCTGAAGATATTGCAAGAACATGCCATGCACACCCAACATTCTCTGAAGCTGTAAAAGAAGCAGCTTTATCAGTAGATAAAAGAGCAATACACTCTTAAAATATTTTCATATTATAAAGATATGAAAGTTCCGATTCTTATACCAAATATTTTTAATCACCCATTTACTTATGACTCTGATTTAAAACTTAAAGTAGGTGACTATGTAGTTGTACCATTTGGAAAATCTGAGCTTACAGGGGTAGTTTGGGATGAGTTTGAAAAAAAAACAAATAAAAATTTTGCAATTAAAAAAGTTGCAAGAAAACTAAATGTTCCATCTTTAAAAAAAAATACTATTAAGTTTTTAAACTGGTTCTCAGAATACAATATGATCCCAAAAGGTATGGCCTTAAAACTTTTATTATTAACCAGTAATGCCATAGAGGAGACTTCAAGTGAAGTTTATGAACAATTTAAAATTGATATTAAACAAAATAAAATAGAACTTTCCAAAGATCAAAAAAGTTGTTTAAAAAAATGAACATCTCTAACCAAAAATTTAGAGTTCATGTTTTACAAGGGACAACTGGTTCTGGTAAAACTATGGTTTATTTTGAGGCCTTAAAGGAGATAATTAACAAGGGTTTTCAAGGATTAATTCTATTACCTGAAATTGGACTAACTGGTCAGTTTCAAAATAAATTTATAGAATTCTTTGGATTTAAACCAGCTGTTTGGCATTCTGGAATAACTAAAAAAAATAAACAAATAATATGGAGTGGAATTGCCAATGATAAAATTAAAGTTGTAATTGGTGCTCGGTCCTCATTGTTTTTACCTTTTAAGAAACTGGGATTAATTATTGTTGATGAAGAACATGATCAATCTTATAAACAAGATGAGGGTGTAACATATAATGCAAGAGATATGGCAATTTCAAGAGCATCCTTTGAAAATATTCCAATAAATTTAATAACTGCAGTTCCGTCTATTGAAACCTATGATAATATTAAAAAAGGTAAATATAGTTTATCAAAACTTGATCAAAGATATTTAAATGCATCATTACCTAATTATGAAATAATCAATTTAAATGACTCAAAATTAGAATCTCAATCCTGGATCTCAAAAGAAACAATTGATAAGGTAAAGTTTCACCTTGAAAAAAAAGATCAAGTTTTATTTTTTTTAAATAGAAGAGGTTTTTCTCCACACGTGCTGTGTAAAAAATGCTTTACTAGTTATTCTTGTCCGAATTGCTCTATAAATTTGGTGTATCATAAAAATAAACAAAACTTATTATGTCACTACTGCGGTTATAAAGCTTTACTAAATAGAGATTGTTCCAAAGAAGGAAAATGTGATTTTATTTTTAGTGGGCCTGGAGTTGAAAGAATATCAGAAGAAATCAAAAAAATTTTTCCAACTAAGGAAACAACTATCTTTTCTAGTGATACCATGAATAAAAAAAGTTCATCACAAATTTTAGAAAAAATTATAAATAATGAAATCCAAATTTTAATAGGAACTCAATTAATCTCAAAAGGATTTCATTTTCCAAGTTTAAATTGTATTGTTGTTGTAGACATCGATTTATCATCACAAGGTCATGACTTAAGAGGTGCAGAAAAGAATTTACAATTATATCACCAACTCTCAGGTAGAGCAGGAAGGACAGGAAAGCCTGCAACGGTTTATTTTCAAACTTACAATTTAGATACCAAGATGATTACTGATATTACAAATAAAGATCCGGATATTTTTTTGGACAAAGAACTTGAAATTAGAAGAGAAAATAATCTTCCACCTTTTCAAAGATTTATTGCTTTAATAATTACAGGTAACAATGAAAGAGAACTTGAAAAAGAAGCTTATAAATTTAAAACTTTTATAGAAGGTGCTGTGGATGGTAGAGTTCTCGGACCTGTGAATGCACCTATATTTAGATTAAAAAGAAGATTTAGAGTGAGACTTTTGATTAGGGGACGAAAGTCTTTAAAAGTCCAAAATTCACTAGCAAAAGCCATCGAAAAATTCAAATTTACTACTGGAATGAAACTAACGGTTGATGTTGACCCAATAAACTTCAATTAATAGGCAAAAAATAACACTTTTAGACAATGTGTGACTTGAAGAGTTTATGGTCATATGTTAATTAAAGCAGAATTTTAATAAATCTTCAATTATTTATAAGGAACAGTAAATTGAGTAAAAATAAAGGTTTTTCAGAAACATCAGCTGGCAGATACTCTCTGGCGCTTTATGAATTAGCTATAGAAGCCAATGTATTAAGTGAGGTTGAAGTACACTCTGCTTCAATTATTAATTTAATTGCTTCAAGTGAAGATTTTAAGTCTTTAATTAAAGATCCAACAAATAATAAAGAAGATCAGCTTAATGCTTTAAGCAAAATTTCAGAACAATATAAATTAAATGAATTATTAACAAAATTTTTAAGTTTTCTAATATCTAAAAGAAGGTTCTTTTATGTAGATAAAATTTTAAAAAGCTTTGTTGAAACATGTTCAATTAAAAGAGGTGAATTAAAAGCAGAATTGACTTCTGCAAAAGATCTTTCTGAAAATGAAATTAACAATATAAAAGAAGAATTAACTAAAAATTTTAGTTCAAAAATAAAATTAAACTACAAACATGATGCAAGTTTAATTGGGGGTTTGATTGTGCAAGTCGGAAGCACAATGGTGGACACTTCCATTAAAAATAAATTACAACAACTCGAAAATAGGATGATAGAGGCATAAATGGATATAAACCCATCAGAAGTAACAAAGATATTAAAAGAGCAAATTAAAAAATTCGGTGATAAAGCAGAAGTGACCGAGGTTGGTCAAGTTTTATCAGTAGGAGATGGTATTGCTAGAGTATATGGATTAGACAACGTTCAAGCTGGAGAGATGGTAGAATTTTCTGACGGATCAAAAGGAATGGCTCTAAACTTAGAAAGCGAAAATGTTGGAGTTGTAATTTTTGGAGATGATAGAAAAATTAAAGAAGGTGATGTTGTTAAAAGAACAGGAAGCATTGTTGATGCACCTGTTGGAAAAGAATTATTAGGAAGAGTTGTTGATGGATTAGGAAATCCAATTGATGGCAAAGGTGCTTTAGATAAAGCAACAAAAAGAAGCAGAGTTGAAGTAAAAGCTCCAGGAATTATTCCAAGACAATCTGTTAGTGAGCCAATGCAAACAGGTTTGAAGTCAATTGATAGTCTAGTTCCAGTTGGAAGAGGACAACGTGAATTAATTATTGGTGACAGACAAACGGGGAAAACTGCAGTTGCTATTGATGCAATCATTAACCAGAAAAAAATAAATGAATCTGGCGATGAGAAGCAAAAACTTTATTGCATCTATGTCGCTATAGGTCAAAAAAGATCTACAGTTAGACAAATTCAAAAAACTTTAGAAGAAGCTGGTGCAATGGAATACACAACAATTGTAGCCGCTACTGCTTCAGATGCAGCGCCACTTCAGTTCTTAGCGCCCTATACAGGCTGTACTATGGGTGAATACTATAGAGATAATGGTATGCACGCATTAATCATTTATGATGATTTATCTAAACAGGCTGTAGCTTATAGACAAATGTCACTTTTATTAAGAAGACCTCCAGGAAGGGAAGCGTACCCAGGGGATGTATTTTATTTACACAGTAGATTACTTGAAAGAGCTGCCAAACTAAGTGATGAGCACGGAGGGGGATCATTAACTGCTCTTCCAATAATTGAAACACAAGGTGGAGACGTATCAGCATTTATTCCAACTAACGTGATCTCAATTACTGATGGGCAAATATTTCTTGAAACAGAATTATTTAACCAAGGAATTAGACCAGCGATTAACGTGGGTTTATCAGTTTCTAGAGTTGGATCTGCAGCACAAACAAAAGCAATGAAAAAAGTTTCTGGTTCAATGAAACTAGAACTTGCTCAATATAGAGAAATGGCTGCCTTTGCACAATTTGGATCTGATTTAGATGCATCAACGCAAAAACTTTTAAATAGAGGTTCAAAGCTAACTGAACTTCTAAAACAAAAACAATATTCTCCAATGACAGTTGCTGAACAGGTAATTTCTGTTTTTTGTGGAGTTAAAGGTTATTTAGATGATGTAGAGCTTAAGGATATTGCTGCTTTTGAATCTAAAATTATAGAGAAATGTAAATCTGAAAAGCCTGAAATTTTAGAATCTGTTTTAAGTTCAGGTAAGCTTGAAGAGAATACTGAAAAACTATTAGTTGAAACAATAATGGAGATCAAGAAAAACTTTAATTCTTAAAATATGGCAACGCTAGACGACTTAAAAAAAAGAATAGCGAGTGTAAAGTCTACACAGAAAATTACCAAAGCCATGAAAATGGTTGCAGCTGCTAAACTTAGAAGAGCACAAGAAAATGCTGAAAAGGGAAGACCTTATTCTGAAAAGATGAATAATATTATTCTTAATTTATCTAGTGGTATTTCTGATAAGGAAAATGCACCTAAGTTACTTTCAGGAACAGGCGAAGAGAAGGTGCACCTATGCATTGTTTTAACATCTGATCGTGGTCTATGTGGTGGTTTTAATACAAACATTATTAAAAAAGCTAAAGTTTATTTCAAAAAAATATCTAATGAAGGAAAAACTTTAAAAATTATAACTGTAGGATCTAAGGGTTATGATCAATTAAAGAGAGTTTACAAAGATGATATTGTTGAGAGAATATCGTTTAAAGATTCAAAAACTATTAATTATTTAGATGCTGAAAAAGTAGGAAAGTTGATAATTGAAAATTTTGAAAAAAAAGAATTTGATGTATGTACAATTTTTTACAATAAATTTAAAAATGTAATTACTCAAATACCCCAAGAACAACAAATAATACCTTTAAAAACTCTTGAAGTAGAAGGAAATTCTTCTGATGATAATTATGAATTTGAACCGGATGAAGATGAGATTTTAAGCAACTTATTGCCTAAAAATATATCTACGCAGATTTTTAAAGCAATGTTAGAGAATTCAGCTAGCGAACAGGGTTCAAGAATGAGCGCAATGGACAGTGCAACTCGGAACGCGGGTGAAATGGTTGACAAGCTTACTATTGAGTATAATAGAAGTCGTCAAGCAGCTATTACAAAAGAACTAATTGAAATCATATCAGGAGCGGAAAGTTTATAATTATGAGCAAAGGAAAAATTACACAAATTATTGGAGCAGTAGTAGACGTAAAATTTGAAGGAGAATTACCAGAAATTTTATCAGCATTAGAATGTAAAAATGGTGATAACAGATTAGTTTTGGAAGTAGCGCAACACCTTGGAGAATCAAGTGTTAGAACAATTGCAATGGATGCTACAGAAGGATTAAAAAGAGGAGACGAAGTAACTGCTACAGGCTCTCCTATTATGGTTCCAGTCGGTCCTGAAACTTTAGGAAGAATTATAAATGTAATAGGTGAACCTATTGATGAAAAAGGTGAAGTTAAAACAAAAGAAAAGTGGCCAATCCACAGAGCGGCACCTGAATTTAGTGATCAATCAACAGAAACGGAAATTCTAGTTACAGGAATTAAAGTAGTTGATCTATTAGCACCATATGCCAAAGGTGGAAAAATTGGTTTATTTGGAGGTGCGGGTGTTGGTAAAACAGTACTTATTATGGAATTAATTAATAACGTAGCAAAAGCACATGGTGGTTTCTCAGTATTTGCTGGAGTTGGAGAAAGAACTAGAGAAGGAAATGATCTTTATCATGAGATGATAGATTCGGGAGTTATTAAACCTGAGGGACCAGGGTCAAAAGCAGCACTAGTGTATGGACAAATGAATGAACCCCCAGGGGCCAGAGCAAGAGTTGCCTTAACAGGTTTAACTGTAGCTGAGTATTTTAGGGATCAAGAAGGACAAGATGTACTTTTCTTTGTTGATAACATCTTTAGATTTACCCAAGCAGGCTCAGAAGTTTCTGCACTATTAGGAAGAATTCCCTCAGCTGTTGGATATCAGCCTACACTTGCAACAGACATGGGTAATCTTCAGGAAAGAATTACAACAACTAATAAGGGATCAATCACATCTGTGCAGGCGATTTATGTACCAGCAGATGACTTAACTGATCCAGCACCTGCCACATCTTTTGCTCACTTAGATGCAACAACTGTACTATCTAGACAAATAGCTGAAATTGGAATTTATCCAGCAGTTGATCCTCTAGATTCTACTTCTAGAATTTTAGATCCAAGAATAGTTGGAGATGAACATTATAGGGTTGCTAGAGAAGTACAAAAAATTCTTCAAACTTACAAATCCCTTCAAGATATTATTGCAATTTTAGGAATGGATGAACTTTCTGAAGAAGACAAATTAACAGTAGCAAGAGCCAGAAGAATTCAAAGATTCTTATCACAACCTTTCTTTGTTGCAGAAGTCTTTACAGGCTCACCTGGAAAATTAGTAGATTTAGAATCTACAATCAAAGGTTTTGCAGCAATTTGTAATGGTGAGTATGATCATTTACCAGAAGCTGCATTTTATATGGTGGGTACAATTGAAGAAGCTATAGAAAAAGCAGAAAAAATGGCGAAAGATGCAGCCGCATAATGAGCGAAGAGTTTAAAATAGAAATAGTAAACCCTGAAAAATCTTTTCTTTCAAAAGAAGATGTAACAGAAGTTGTTGTGCCTGCTTTTGAGGGAGAAATGGGTATTTTAAAAGACCATATCTCGATTATTTCATTCTTAAAACCTGGAATTATTAAAATATTTTCTAAATCTGGAGAAGAAAATTATTATGTTGAAGATGGAATTGTTGAATTTAAGAATAATAATTTATCAGTACTAACAAGCTCTATTTTTAATATTAAAGATATTGATAAAGATAAAATTAGTGAGATGCTTACGCAAGCAGAGGAACACTCAAAAAATAATGAAATTACAGATCAAAATAAGTATTTAGTGGATCAAAAAATTGATGTGTTAAAAACTCTTAATTAATAATCTCTTTTACTTTTTTTTTAACATCCTCATACACGTGCAATTTAAAGTCTACAACTAGGTCGGTTATATTTTCAAGATCAATCCACTTCCATTCACAAAATTCTGGATTTTTAGTTTTTATATCAATTTCACTATCTTGTCCTAAAAATCTCATTACAAACCATTTTTGTTCTTGGCCTCTATATTTACCTTTCCAAATAATTCCCAATAATTCTTTAGGTAACTCGTAAGAGATTAGTCCATCCAGTTTTTTAATTAGATCTACATTCTTAATGCTAGTTTCTTCTTCTAGTTCTCGATAAGCAGCAGTTAAATAGTCTTCTCCTTTATCAACGCCACCTTGAGGCATTTGCCAGAAATTTTTTTGATTATCTATTCTTTTTGCAACAAAAACTTCATCTTTTTTATTTAATACAACAATTCCGACCCCACTTCTAAGAGGTAAATCTGTATTTTGGTTTGTCATTTATCCGTTAAGTAGTTTTAAAGCAAAGTTTAATTGATTATCTGTTTCAGAATTAAATTTAAAATCCTCTGAAGCTTCTACTACCTCTATATCAGGTGTTACACCTACTTCAGAAATAGATTTACCTGAGGGTAGATAATATTTTGCAATTGTTAATCTGATAGCACCTCTATTCCTTAAAGGTATTATTGATTGTACGGAACCTTTTCCATAGCTGTTTTCCCCAAGTATAATAGCTCTTTTATGATCTTTTAATGCACCAGCTACTATTTCTGATGCTGATGCAGATCCATAGTTAATAAGTATAATTAATGTTTTGCCGTTTGTTATATCCCCTTTTTTAGCAAACCATTTTCTGTTCTCTGAAACGTTTCGACTTTTCGTTGAAACAATTTCACCATTTTCTAAAAAGAAGTCTGAAATTTTAATTGCCTGAGAAAGTAAACCACCAGGATTATTTCTTAAATCCAAAATATATCCTTTTAGATCTTTATTTTTCTTTAAGTTATTAACTTTTTCTTTAATTTGTTCACTACTATTTTCGTTAAAGGAAGTGAGTCTAATATAACCAATATTATTGTCTATAAGTTCAGATTTGACTGATTGAACCTCAATAATTTCTCTTGTTATATTAAAGATCAATGCTTTTTTGACACCACGTCTTCTAACGGTAATTTCAATACTTGATCCAACAGGTCCCCTCATTAAATCAACAGCTTCCATTAATGATTTCCCCTGTACCTGCACATTATTAATTTTTACAATATAATCACCAGCTTTTAATCCAGCTTTTGAGGCGGGTGTATTATCAATTGGAGAAATTACTTTTATGACACCTGCCTCCATGCCAACTTCAATACCAAGTCCACCGAATTCACCACTTGTTTCAGTTTGCATGCCTTCAAAACTTTCAGGAGTCATGTAAGCGGAATAGGGGTCTAGAGATTGTAGTAATCCATTTATTGCAGCATCCATACTTTTAGATTGATCTACTTCATCAACATATTCTTTATTAATTTTTTCAAGTACCTCACCAAATAAGTCTATCTTTTTATATATATCAGAATTTTCAGAAAAACTTTTTTCAAAAACAAACAAGGAAATAATAAAAAAAAAAAAGATTTTTTTTATCATGTTTATATCATTACTTTTTCTTTAGGAATTAGCTCAGACCATATTTTTTCAAGTTCATAAAATTTTCGTTTATCCGGATTAAATATATGAACGATTAAATCAATGCCATCAACTAACTTCCAGTCTAAACTTTCTTTTCCTTCTATTTTAGAATTTTTAACTCCATTGGCTCTTAGTTTTTCTAATACCTGTTCTGATAAGGCATGAATATGTCTTGAAGAAGTTCCACTTGCTATGATCATGTAGTCTGCCATTGAACTTTTATTCTTAAGATCAATAGAAATTATGTCTAATGCTTTGTTGGAGTCTAGCGTATCTAATATGATTTTTTTTAGATTTGTATTTTTTTTCATCTATTAAATAAACCTTATCAAACTTTTCTTAATTGAGAAGATGAAATATTAACTTTATTGAAATTAACAAAAGTTAAGTTTTTTTTATTTGCCTCAGTAAAGGTCACTGACTTTAATGACCTAGCCTTATACCCTTGACGGTCGAATACTAGAATATTGCATTTTTTTATAATAGATTTCCATTTATACCATTTGTGAAAATTTATGAGATTGTCAGCACCCATAATGAAATAAATTTCGTTTCTTTCTTCTTTGCTTAAATGTTCAATTAAATCAACTGTTCTGTTAGAGCCTATCTTTTCTTCATAAAACTTTACTTTAATATAATCATTTTTGCCTATTAATTTTTTGGCAAATTGTATTCTGTTTCTTAAGCTTGATTTACTTTCATTTTTAAATGGATTTTTTTTTGTAATTGCCCAAACAATATTCTTTAGTTCAAATCTTTTTTTTGCCTGTTTTGATATCTCCAAATGTCCTTTATGTGCTGGATCAAATGTACCACCTAAAATACCAATTTTCATTTTTTCAGGTTTCAATTTATTTTCTAGTTTGACCGTTGCTAACAATCTCATATTTGTAAGAAATAAGCTGACCTAATCCCACAGGCCCTCTTGGAGGAAGAGTGTTTGTTGAGATACCAACCTCTCCACCAAACCCAAACTCTCCACCATCAGCAAACTGTGTTGATGTGTTATGCATAGCTATTGAGCTCTTGACATTTTTTAAAAATTTTTTAGCAGTCTTTTTATTTTTAGTAATTATAGAATCTGTATGCATGGTTCCATATTTGTTAATATGATTGATTGCTTCTTCACAATTCTTTACAGTCTTTACAGATACTGTTGCTGCTAAGTATTCTGTAGACCAGTCCTTCTCTTTAGCAATAGAAATTTTACCTTTATAATGTTTATTTAAAAAACTATCTCCATATATTTTACAGTTATTTTCTTCTAATTTTTTTAAAATAGGATTATTAAATTTTTTAACAATTTTTTCATGCAGTAAAATTGTTTCAGTAGCACCACAAATACTGGTATTTCTTAATTTAGCATTATAGATGATATCTATAGCCATCTTTAGTTCTGCATCTTTATCTACAAAGGTGTGACATAGACCTTCTAAATGTCCAATAATAGGTACGGTTGAAAACTCTTGAACTCTTTTTACTAAATTTTTCCCACCACGAGGTATGATCACATCAATATAATCTTTCATTTTTGAAAGCATATAATCAACCATTTTTCTATCTTTAGAGTCTACAAATTGAATAAAATTTTCATTAACTTTATTTTCTTTGAGAGCTTTTCGAAATAATTTAGCTAAAATTTTATTAGTGTTTATTGCTTCTGACCCACCTTTTAAAATTACAGCATTTCCAGACTTAAAACATAAGCTAGCAACATCCGAAGTAACATTGGGTCTACTTTCGTAAATAACTCCAATAACTCCAATGGGTATAGATACTCTTTTAATTTTTAATCCATTAGGTCTACTCCATTTTTCAAGAGTATTATCAATAGGATCTTTTAGTTTAGTAATTTTATTTATTGAGTCTTTTATATTATCTAATTTTTTATGATTAATAGTTAGTCTATCGATTAAATTATTTTTTAATCCTTTTTTTAGAGCAAATTTTATATCTTTTGTGTTTTCTCCAATTATAGAATTCCTCTCTTTATCTAATAATGAGGCATATCTAGTTAGAATTTTATTTTTTACTTTAGTTTTAATTTTTTCAAAAGCTGCTTTTTTTGCATTTTGTCCTATTAAATTCATATATTGACTCATTTTATACCTCCACCATATCATCTTTATGTATAACTTCTGATTTTGCAACATATCCTAATATTTTTTCAATTTCTTTAGATTGGTGCCCCATAATTCTTAATATCTCATCAGATGAGAATGAACTTAAGCCTCTAGCACATTCAGAGTTTTTTTTATTTAAAACCTTTATGTGATCACCTTTTTTAAACTTACCAGATACTTTTATAATTCCGGCTGCCAATAGGCTCTTACCATTCGAAAGTGCTTGTGTAGCGCCATCATCAATAACAATCTCTCCTTTAGGTGAAATTGAACTGATAATCCATTTTTTTCTAGCATCTAATTTTGATATTTTTGGCAAAAACCAAGTACAGTTATTATCTTTAATTATTTTTTTAATAGGTCTCATTAGCAGACCATTAGCTATTACCATTCGGCATCCTGATAGTTGACAGATTTTTGCTGCATCAATTTTAGTTTTCATTCCACCTGTTCCATATTCGTTAACACTCTTAGTTGCAATTTTTTCTATATCTTTATCAATATTTTTTATTTCTTTTAATAGTTGTGCATTTTTATAAATTTTTGGATTTTGAGTATAAAGACCATCAACATCAGAAAGAAGTATCAGTGAGTCAGCCCCAGATATTTGTGCTACTCGAGAAGCTAGTCTGTCGTTATCACCATATTTAATTTCTGTAGTTGCTATTGTATCATTTTCATTAACAATGGGCACAAAGCCTAATTGAAATAAATTATCAAAAGTTCTTTTTGCATTTAATGCTCTTCTTCTTTGTTCCGTATCTTCTAATGTAAGCAAAATTTGAGATATATTAATTTTTTGTTTAATAAAGGTTTCTGAAAATAAATTCATAAGCTCAATTTGCCCTATAGATGCTACAGCCTGACTTTTATCAATTTTAAGATTTTTTTTACTTAAGTTAAGTTTTTTACAGCCCATTGCAATAGCACCTGAGCTTACAATAATAATTTTTTTATTTTCTTTAATTAATTCATGAATATCTTTGGCAAATTCAGAAAGCCACTTTTTTCTAATTTTTTTATTCTCATCTATTAATAAAGATGAGCCAATTTTAATTACAATTATTTTAGAGTCCTTAAGATACATATGAGAGCAATTTAGCTTTAATTTTTGATATAGATCCTTTCTCTAGCGTTGATAGAGTTACCACTTCAGATTCTTTATCCTTAGAAAAATTTTTTACGATTTCTTTCACTTCTTCTTTATCTAATAAGTCTGTTTTATTTAATACAATTATTTCTTTTTTATCCAGAATCTTTTTACTGTAACTACCAAGCTCTTTTTTAACTTGTTGATACGTATTTTCAATATTTTCATCAGTAATATCTATTAAATGCATTAATGTTTTGCATCTTTCTATGTGTTTTAGGAATTGAATTCCAAGACCCACACCTTCATGCGCACCTTCAACTAGTCCAGGTATGTCAGCTAAAGTTATTTCTTTATCATCATAAATTGCAACACCAAGGTTTGGGTTTAAAGTTGTAAACTTATAATTTGCTATCTTAGGTGTGGCATTTGTAATGGCTGCTAGCAAACTAGATTTACCTGCGTTGGGTAAACCTACAATACCTACATCAGCAATAGTTTTTAACTGAAGCCAAATCACATATTCTTCACCTATGGCACCTTTTGTAAATTTTTTTGGAGCCCTATTTGTAGAGCTTTTAAATCTAGTATTCCCAAGGCCACCCTTACCACCTTTGGCTACAATAAATTCTTCACCTTCTTTTTTAAAATCATAAATTAAAGTTTTATTATCTTCTTCAAAAACTTGTGTACCTATTGGAACTTTTAAAAATAAATCTTCTCCTCCATGACCTGTACGATTTTGTCCACAACCATTCACTCCTCTTCCAGCTTTGTGATGTTGTTGAAATCTATAATCGATAAGAGTATTTAAGTTTCTTTCTGATCTTAGGAATATGGTACCACCTTTACCTCCATCGCCACCATCAGGTCCACCGTACTCAATGAATTTCTCCCTACGAAAACTAGGAGAACCATGCCCGCCATTGCCGGCCTTTACATAAATTTTTACTTGATCTAGAAACTTCATATTACAACTGTTGGTTTTTAGTTGTACTACTAATTGGGTTTTACGGAAACGAATGTTCTGTCTAATCTACCTTTTTTAAACACAACTTTTCCTTCAACAACAGAAAAAATTGAATGATCTTTTCCCATTCCTACGTTTTCACCAGGAAAAATTTTAGTTCCTCTTTGTCTAACGATTATGTTTCCAGGAATTACTACTTCACCACCGTACTTCTTAACGCCTAGTCTACGACCAGCACTATCTCGTCCGTTTCTCGATGATCCACCTGCTTTTTTTGTAGCCATAATTTACCTAATTTATTTATTTACTGCTTTAGCTTCAACTTTAGTTTTAACTTTAGTTTCTACTTTAGTTTCTACTTTTTCAATTTTTTTAGTTGGTTTAACCATTTTTTCTGCTTTAGATAAAATTTTACCATCTTTAGAAAATATTTTACTAATTCTTATTAATGAATATTGCTGTCTATGACCATTTTTTCTTCTAGAATTTTGTCTTCTTCTTTTTTTGAAAATTAATATTGTTCTATTTTTTCCATTTTCAATTAGGTCTGCTTCAACTTTTGCACCCTCAACTGTTGGTGATCCAACTTCAATATTTTTATCATCCCCGTAGGCTAGGATTTCTTTAAATTCTATCTTAGTTTCAAGCTTAGAATCCTCTAATCTTTCGATTTTAAGGATTTCGCCAGCCTTTACTTTGTACTGTTTTCCACCTGTTTGTATGATTGCGTACGACATTGTTTAATCTATTTTTTATAAGCAGCAATATAGTCGGGAGCCTATTATAGTCAAGTCCGAATAAGCTAGAAATTGTCCTTTAAATCCCTCAGTTTTGAAAAGGTTTCTACATTGTTTGACCTAAGAAAAATATTACACTCTAATTCATCTTTGATAGTAGATGGAATAGTCGAAAGGCCAGCTTTTAATTTTATTTTTATATCATTTAATTTAGCTTTGAGATTTTCGTTATTTTCATCGTGAACCATACAAAACTTTGAATTTTGTAGTGTATATTCATGACCACAAAAAACTTTTGTACTTTTTGGTAGCTCTTTTAGTTTCATCAAGGAATCAAACATCTGGGTATATGTCCCTTCAAATATCTTTCCACAACCTAAAGAAAAAAGAGTATCTCCAGTGAAAACAGATTCATCTTTGTAAAAATAGAAACATATATGACCAAGTGTATGTCCTGGAATGTGAATTATTTTTGCTTCAAAGTTTTTATGTATCCAGGTTTCTTGATCATTTACTAGTATATTTATTCCTGGAATTCTTTCCCTGTCTCCTTCATATCCAACAACACTTGCTCCATACTTTTCTTTTAATTTTTGATTTCCACCTACATGATCATAATGATGATGTGTATTTAATATAAACTTTAATTTAATTTGGGTATTTTCTAGATATTCAATAATAGGATCAGCTTCACTGGGGTCAACCACACAAGCAATATTATTTTCTTCATCAATTATCAAATAAGAGTAGTTATCTTGCAGGCAGGGTATTATTTGAATCTTCATTTATTTCTCAATTAAGAAAATTCCTAACTCAGCTGACAAATTTTTTATATTAAGGTTTGCCTCATTAATAAAAGAGATTTTTTCATTGTGAAGAGCCAATGCTTTATCTAATTTAATATCTCTATCATGGCAGAACTTATAAAAATCTTTAATCGTACACATGTGAATATTGGGAGTGTTATACCATTCATCAGGTAGATTTTTTGTAATTGGCATTGTTCCTTTGATTAATAGGTGGAGTCTTACTTTCCAAAATCCAAAATTTGGCACAGTAACAATCGCTTTTTTTCCCACTCTTAATAGCTCCTGAATAACTATTTCTGGATTTAGGAAAGCCTGAAGTGTTTGGCTTAATATTACAAAATCAAAAGAACTATTAGGAAATTGATAAAGGTCTTTTTCGGCATCTCCCTCGATTACAGTTAGACCTTTGCTTACGCATTTTTGAGAGTTAACTTTAGAAATCTCAATCCCCCTTATGTCTATTTCTTTATTTTTTTGTAAAAACTCCATTAATGTTCCGTCTCCACATCCAACATCTAAAACTCTTGTATTTTTTTTAATAAAATCTGAAATTATTTTAAATTCTTGTTTCATCTTTAATTTTTTAAATAGGAATTATTAATATAATCTTTTAAAGTATTTAAAAATTTAGGAACATCAAGAAGAAATGAATCATGTCCTTTATCTGACTCAATTTCAACAAAGGCAACATCAGCACCTATGGCATTTAAAGCTATAACAATTTCTTTATTTTCAGAAGTTGGGTAAAGCCAGTCAGAAGTGAATGATATCACAAGAAATTTAGTTTTAGTTTTTTCAAAGGCTTTTGATAAATTTCCATTATATTCTTTGGTTAAATCAAAATAATCCATAGCCCTTGTAATATATAAATAACTATTTGCATCAAACCTATCTACAAACACACTTCCTTGGTACCTTAAATAACTTTCTATCTGGAAATCTGCATCAAAACTAAATTTTAAATCATCTCTTTCTTGTAATTTTCTTCCAAACTTTTCTTGTAAGCCATTTTTAGATAAATAGGTTATATGAGCAGCCATTCTTGCAACAGATAAGCCTTTATCAGGGTTTTTATTTTGATTTGCATAGCTTCCATCCAACCAATTTGCGTCAGCCATTATGGACTGTCTACCAAGTTCATTAAAAGCAATATTTTGTGCTGAATGACTTGAAGTACATGCAATTGGAATTGCTATTTTGGCTTTACTAGGAAAATTACTTACAAATTGAAGAACTTGCATGCCACCCATAGATCCACCCATGACTGCAAATAATTTTTCAATTTTTAAAAATTCTAAAAGATTATGCTGTGCATTTACCATATCGTTTATTGTAATAACGGGGAAGGTGGTTCCATAAATTTTATTTGTTTCAGAGTTAGTATTACTAGGACCAAAAGAACCTAAACACCCACCAATTACATTTGCACAAATTACAAAATACTTATTTGTATCAATAGCTTTACCTGGGCCTACAGCATAAGACCACCAACCATCTTTTTTAGTTATTGGGTTTATTCCAGATACAAACTGATCACCAGTTAAGGCATGAAAGACCAAAATTGCATTATCTTTTTTCTCATTAAGAGAACCATAGGTTTCATAGGCTAAAGGAAAATTGTTAATAGTCTGGCCACAATCTAACTTTAATGGTTTGTCAATTATTAAATTTTTTATGTTTATATTTTTATTCATAAATAATAGCTAAAATTGAATTGTGAGAGAAAAAAACATATTTAGCGGGTTTTTTTAAGCGCTCGCAATTCAGTTAAATCAGCGCACTTTTTTTGTACTAGATAGTATTTCTTATGTCAAATATTTTAAAAAATGACTTATTCTGTATGAAAGTTTAATATTTTATTTATAAGATTAATAAAATGACAGTTCCAAAGTTTAAAAAATTTAGAATAGAAGCTTATAAACCAGGAAAATCTAAAATTGGTAAAGCTCGAAATATTATAAAATTATCGGCCAATGAGTCAGCATTAGGAGTTAGTCCGAAAGTAAAAAGGCTTTTAAATAACAAAAATCTGATTTTATCTAAATACCCAGACAGTAAGGCGCAAGTTTTAAGAAAAGAAATTTCAAATAAGTTTAATTGTGATTTTAATAAAATTATATGTGGCGCAGGGTCAGATGAGATTATTCAGATGATTTGTCAGCTGTATTTGAAATCATCAGATGAGGTGATTGTACCTCAATATAGCTTTCTAATGTACAGAATTTATGCGCAAATCGTTGGAGCAAAAGTTATTTTTTCAAAAGAAAAAAACTTTAAGGTTTCAGTGGCAGAAATAATTAAAAAAGTTACAAAAAAAACAAAAATAGTTTTTATTGCTAACCCAAATAATCCAACTGGTACTTATTTAAATAAATTCGAATTATTAAAACTAAGAAAAAAATTAAAAAAAAATATTCTATTAGTTATGGATGATGCGTATTTTGAGTATATGAAAAACAAAGATTATAAATCAAGTTTAGATCTATTTAAAAATAAAGACAATGTAGTTGTAATAAGAACTTTTTCAAAAATTTATGGGTTAGCTTCTTTGAGGGTTGGTTGGGGTTATGGTTCAAAAAAAATTATTAATGCAATGAATATAATTAAACCACCATTTAATGTAAATCAACTAGCACAAATTTCAGCAACCGAAGCTTTAAAAGATAGAAATTTTATTAACCAATCTGTGAAGCATAATATTACGGAAGCAAATAAAGTTAAAAACATCTTAGAAAAACTAAACATTTTTTCAAATGAGGTGACGGCTAACTTTTTATTACTAAATTTTGATAAATGTAAATTTTCAGCTAATTATGTTTTTAATAAACTACAATCAAAAGGAATTATATTAAGATCAACAAAAGACGGGTACAATATTAAAAACAAATTAAGATTAACAATTGGATCCAAAATAGAGAATGCAAAATTTATAAAAGAAATTAAGGTTATATTTAATTAATTATGAAAAATATTTTAATTATAGGGTGTGGTTTAATTGGCTCTTCATTATTAAGGTCAATAGCTGATAAAAAAATAGCTAAAAAAATATTTATTTATGAAAAATCAAAATCAAATGTTTTAAAAATTAAAAAATTAAAACTGCCATGTGAAGTTACAAATGACTTAAAAAAAATTATCCCAAATATAGATTTGATAATATTTTGCACTCCATTAGGAGAGTATGAAAAAATAATTTTAAAAATAAACAAATACCTACTACCCAAAACAATCATCACAGATGTTGGGTCATCTAAAGAAAAATCTATGGATTTAATTAAAAGAAGATTAAAAAAAGGAATTTTTTGGACATCCAGTCATCCTATCGCCGGATCAGAAGTTAGCGGCCCTGAACATGGGCTAAAAAACTTGTTTCTTAATAAATGGTGCATATTAATAAAAGAAAAAAACACCAACAAGAAACACCTCTCGATACTGACTAAGTTTTGGAAAAAAGTCGGTTCTAGAGTTACAATTATGGACTCAAAAAAACATGACACTATCTTTTCTATGACAAGTCATTTACCTCACTTAATTGCATATAACTTAGTTAAAACAGCAACAGATTTTGAAAAACAACAAAGATACGAACTAATTAAATTTAGTGCAGGTGGTTTGAGAGATTTTTCAAGAATTGCTGCATCTAATGAAATTATGTGGAGAGATATATTTTTTAATAATCAAAAAAATATTTCAAAAGTTATTGATTTATTTATTAAAAATTTACGTACATTTAAAAGAGATATTCAATCTAAAAATAATAAATCTATTATTAAGAAATTAGTTGACACTAAAAAAGTTAGAAAAAAAATAATTAAATTGAAGCAAGATATTAATAAGCCAGATTTTGGTAGAAGTTAATGTTTTATAGAAGATACTTTTTTTACTATTAGCTTTGTTGTTATTTCAATTCTATCTATTGCCTCTGTTATAGGCATGATTAAAACTTTTTTTTCTGGACCATATGCATGAATTAATTTTTTAGAATTAACACAAATTGCAACATGACCTTTCCAAAATATAATGTCTCCTTTTTTAAATATTCTTCTTTTAGCATTTTTTATTGAATATTTTATTTGGTCTTTGGTATCCCTAGGATAAAATTTATTATTATAGTAATATAATAATTGCAAAATAGCTGAGCAATCTATTCCTTTGTAAGTTTTACCACCCCAGAAATATTTAATCTTTAAAAATAATTTTAATACTTTTAAATAATCTTTTTCTATATGACTGATTTTTTTTATATCAGTTTTTTTAATCCATTTATTTTTTTCAAATTCTATAAACTTTTTATTTTCCTGAATTATTAAAATTTTTGAAGCGAAAGGTAAGAAATATTTTGTCTTATTATTTAATTTATTAAAAATACTAGATTTTAAAGTAAACACTTTATGAGTTGGTTTATAATTATTTGTATAATTCTTGTTTTTTATGTAACCAATATAATTATCAAATGACACTTTTATTTTTATCCAATTTTTATTTTTAGATAAAATCCTAAATTTTTCACCATATAAAATTTGAGAGGTAACTTCAGAAACTTCAGAGGGTTTCTTATAAATATTTGATAATGGTTTTTTGTAAAAATGATTATTTTTCACGGAGTTTTAATTTATCTTTAATAAACCATAAACAAATTAAAGATGGTATTACCATAAGAGCTGTAATTACAAAAAATACTGCCCAGGGGTTTTCAAAACTAGGAATAGAGATTGATCCAAGATTAATAAATTTATATTTTAAGCTGATGATTGCTCCATTTTCTAAAGAGTCAACTAGCGCGCCTGAAGATGAGGCCATTATTGTTCTTCCTGCGGTACCAATTGAAGCAAGCAGAGCGTATTGAGTGGCGGTATACGTTCTATCTACCAGTAATGAAATAAATGCAACAAAAGCAACTGTCGCAAATGCAGCAGCGATATCATCAGCTATCACCGCAAATGCAAAAAGTAATTCAGATTTTTCAGATATAGCTAAAACAGAAAATAGAAGATTGGTAGCAGCCATTAGTATTCCAGCAACAAACATTGTTTTTATTGTTCCAGACCTAATGGCAAGTAACCCACCCAATAAAGTAAAAATAACCGTTGTAACCCATCCCAAAGTTTTTGAATAAATTGCAATATCACCTTTAGAAAAACCCATTTCTTTATAAAAAACTACGGACATACGGCCAAGGAATGCTTCACCTATTTTAAATAAAAAAACAAAAGTTAAGATTCCCACAGCAATAGAGAATCCATTTTTTCTAAAGAAACTTATTATTGGTCCTCCCAAAGTACCACTTATCCAAGCTGTTATTATTGAAAAAATGTTTTTTGAACCAAGTTTACTTCTTATAAGCTCATCAGTTTCTTTTTGCTTTAATTGTCTATCGGTAGAAGTTTGCTCATGAACAAACATTAAGCCTATATTCATTAAAATAACGACAATACCTAAAATTAAAAAGGTCATTTGCCAATAATTAATTATGCCAATGTTTTCAAAATATTGAGCTGTAAATAAAGCTATTACACCACCTAATTTATATCCACTCCACCACCCAACAACAGCCATAGCAGCACCAGCAGCCATTGATTTATTTTCATGCTCACCTATTTGTTCAATTCTTAAAGCATCAACAGTAATATCTTGTGTGGCTGAAGCTATAGCAATAATTAAACCAATTGTAATTAGTAGAGCTAGATTTTCGGTGGGATTAATAAAACTCCAAGTAACAAGACAAACTAAAATTGCAATTTGCATTAAAACTATCCAGCTTCTTCTATGACCAAGTTTTTTAGTTAGGTATGGTATTTGAAGTCTGTCAACAAGTGGTGCCCATAAATAGTTAAAAGCGTAAACAGCAAATATTAAACCTGCCCAACCAATAGTTGATCTACTTAAACCTTCTTCTTTAAGCCATAAACTTAAACTGCTTCCTATTAAAACCCAAGGAAAGCCTGAGATTGCACCTAGTAATAATATTCTAAGCATTCTTTTATCCAAGTAGATAGAAAATGTTTCTGAGAGTGATTGTTTTTTTATTTCAATCATAATTAGTTTCTCCAAAAGGAAGGTAGAAACAGAACTAGTATAGCAAATAATTCCAATCTACCCAATATCATTCCAAGACTCAAAATCCACTTAGAAATTTCTGGTAAACTAGAAAAATTGCCACTAGGGCCAATTGTAGAGCCCAATCCTGGTCCAACATTTGAAATTGAGGTTGCGGCCCCAGAAATGGAAGTAATAAAATCCAAACCACTTAAAGATAATAATGCAGTTATCAAAAAAAATATAACCAAGTAAAGAAAAATGAAAGAGATGATCGAAGCCATAAATTTATCATCTACACTATTTTTGTCATATTTAATTATAAACACTCCTCTTGGGTAAATAACCTTTTTTAATTGATTAACAATAAATAAATATAAAATTTGAATTCTAAAAATTTTAATTCCACAAGTTGTTGAACCGGCACATCCACCAATGAACATTAGAGTTAAAAAGAAAATTAATGGAAAATTTCCCCATCCATCAAATTCTCCTGTGACATATCCCGTACCAGTTAAAATAGAAATAACATTAAAAAAAATTGTCCTAATATTGATTTGAGAAAAATCTTTATTTTGAAAAAGTGAATAAATAAAAAGTAGAATAATTGAAAAAATGATTATCTTAATAAATGATCTAATCTGAACATCTGAAATAAATATTTTTTTATTACCGTTTAAAAATTTTATATAAGCAATAAAAGGCAAACTACCAAGAATGATAAAAATCATTGATGATATTTCAATAGAGGGACTGTTAAAATATCCTATAGACTCATTATAGTTTGAAAAGCCACCTGTAGCTATTGTAGTCATGGAGTGAGTTAGACTATCAAAAATATTCATGCCAAAAATTTTATAGGTAACGGCACAAAGTGTTGTTAGTGTCAAATAAACATAAATTAATCTAAGAGATATTTCTTTAGATTTAGGTAGTAATTTTTCGGAAGAATCATTGCTTGAGATCTTAAATAATTGCATTCCTCCAACATTCATTATTGGCATTAGAGTTATTGCCATTACAATAATACCAATTCCACCTAACCATTGAAGCATAGCCCTCCATAAAAGTATTGATCTAGGGGCATCTTCTAAGCTCGAAATAATTGTAGATCCAGTAGTGGTAATACCAGACATACTTTCAAAAAAAGAATCTGTAATAGATAATTCAAGAGCAGAAAAAATAAAAGGTAAAGAGCCAAATATTGCAATGCTTAACCATGACAGAGCTGTTAACAAGAAAGCTTGTTGTAAATTTAATTTTTTATCATGGTTTAAATTTGTTAAAAAAAACAAAATACCAAATATTATTGAAATTATTGAAGCCCCTATAAAAGAAGAATCCATTTCCGAATAAATAAGTTGGGTTAAAATTGGAATCATCATGGAAATTCCAAGAATAATTTGCAGAATACCCAAGGTAAAAAAAACAGTTTTATAATTAGACATTTTGAAAGAACATTATTTTATGGTAAATAAATTTCAACTCTATAAGAGTTAATAATAACTGCAAATATAAGATATTTCTTATTAAACAAAGTGATTGAAAAAGACAATTTAGATAAAACTAACGCATGGCCCTTTGTTGAGGCTAAAAAAATGTTGCGTGAAAGAAAATCCTTTATTGAAAAAAAGGGTAAAATTATTTTACAAACTGGTTATGGTCCAAGTGGATTGCCTCATATAGGCACTTTTGGTGAGGTTGCCAGAACATCAATGATGGTTAATGCCCTAAAACAGCTTACCGATATACCAACAGAAATTATAACCTTTTCAGATGATATGGATGGTTTTAGAAAAGTTCCTGAGAATGTTCCTAATCAAGAATTACTAAAAAAAAATCTTCATAAACCTTTAACCCAAGTACCAGATCCATTCGAAAAATTTTCAAGCTTTGGTGAGCACAATAATGAAATGCTAAAAGATTTTTTAGATAAATTTAACTTTGAATATAATTTTAAAAGTTCTTCAGTTCTTTATAAGAGCGGTCTTTTTAACCCTACTTTGCAGATAATTTTAGAAAATTACCAAAGTATTATGGATATAATTCTTCCAACACTTGGTAAGGAAAGACAAAAAACTTACAGCCCCTTTTTACCCATATGTCCAGATACTGGAAAGGTTTTAGAAATTCCAGTTTTAGAAATCTTAAAAGAAAAATCTAAAATTATTTTTGATAATAATGGAAAAAAACTTGAAACAAGTATTTTAGACGGACACTGTAAATTACAGTGGAAAGTGGATTGGGCTATGAGGTGGTATGCGCTTGATATAGACTTTGAAATGTATGGAAAAGATTTAATAGAAAGTGCAATATTATCCTCAAGAATTGTTAAGTTAATTGGAAAAACAAACCCATCAGGTTTTGCTTATGAACTTTTTTTAGATGAAAAAGGGGAAAAAATTTCCAAGTCAAAAGGTAATGGGATCACCATTGATCAATGGTTGGAGTATGCATCTCCCGAAAGTCTTTCACTGTATATGTATCAAAATCCCAAAAGAGCAAAAAAACTATATAAAGAAATAGTTCCAAAAACGGTTGATGAATATTTAGATTTTATGGAAAAAGCAAAAAACCAAAACGAATTACAACTATTAATGAACCCAGTCTGGCATGTTCATAATGGAGTAATTCCACAAGAAGATACTATTATGAGTTTTTCAATGCTTTTAAATTTAGTAGAGGCAAGTAATGCAAATTCTAAGGAATTACTCTGGAAATTTGTAAAAAAATACAAAAAAGATATTTCAGAAAAAGATCATCTAATTTTTGATAATTTAATAGGCTATGCTATTAAATATTTTAACGATGTAATCAAGCTACAGAAAAAATATAAAAAACCAGATTCAAACGAAAAAATGGCATTAGAGGCTTTAGTTAAGACTCTTGATGATTGTAGCGATGAAATGTTGCCTGAAGATATTCAAACGTTAATTTATTCAACTGGAAAAGAAAACGGATACTCTGAAAATCTACGTGATTGGTTTAAATTAATTTACGAAGTTGTGTTTGGAGATGAAAATGGTCCAAGAATGGGTTTTTTTATAAACTTCTTTGGAGTTAAAGAAACTAAAGAATTAATAACAAAAAAAATAAAATAATGTTTTCAAAATTCAGATCACTAATTTTTAAAATTGATCCTGAAACTGCTCATAATTTAGCAATTAAGTCTTTAAAATTAAATTTGACACCAAATTTAATGGATGAAGATAAAGATGATCCAATGTTTAAATCCACTTTGTTTGGTAAAGAAATAGACAACCCAATTGGAATGGCTGCTGGATTTGACAAAAACGCTGAAGTTTATAACCCTTTATTTAAACTTGGATTTGGGTTTGTTGAAGTAGGGACGGTCACTCCGCTTAAACAATATGGAAATCCAAAACCAAGAGTATTTAGGCTAGTTGAAGACCAAGCACTTATAAATAGATTGGGATTTAATAATTTAGGAGCTGAAAATGTAAGCAATAGAATTCGATCTAATTTAAATACAGGTTTATTGGGAATTAATATAGGTCCCAATAAAGATAGTAATGATAGGCTAAATGATTATTTAATTGGCCTTAGAACCTTTCATGATATTGCGGATTATATTACAATTAATATTTCCTCACCTAATACAGAAAATTTAAGAAGCTTCCATGACGAAGAAAAATTTGATGAATTAATGAATTCAATTCAAGAAGAAAAAGTTAAACTTAAATCTAAAATACCAATTGTTGTAAAAATTTCTCCAGATATTTCAGAGGAACAAATTGAATTGGTAAGCAAAATATTGTTAGATCATAAAGTAAGTGCAGTAATTCTTTCAAATACAACTTCAGGAAACAGAGAAAAATTAAACGATATATTGAAGCATCAAAAGGGCGGTTTATCAGGCAAACCCCTCGAAGAGGAAGCTAATAAATTAATAAGCAAGTTTTATAAATTATTAAAAGGTAAAATTGAAATTATTGGAGTAGGTGGTGTGGACTCAGGCGAAAGTGCGTATAGAAAATTTTTAGCTGGAGCAAGCTATGTTCAATTATATACTGGCATGGTTTTTCAAGGTCCAAATATTGTAGGAAAGATAAAAAAAGAGCTTAAAGAAATATTAATAGCTGACGGGATTAAGAATTTTAGAGAAATAATAGGCAAGAAACAGCCTAATTAAGCCTAATAAACTTGACGAGGTGACTAACTCATCTTATATAGTCACTAAATATTATGTCTAAAAAATGCGAATTAACCGGTAAAATACCTATGAAAGGTCATAATGTTAGTCATGCTAACAACAAGACCAATAGAAGATTTTTACCAAATTTGAAAAAAACTAAATTTACAAGTGAACTTTTAAAAAGAAGTTTGACATTGACTGTAAGTAACGCAGGCATGAGATGTGTTGATAAAAAAGGTACTTTTGATCAATTTTTAAAGACAGCAAAAAATAAAAACATATCACCAAGATTAAAAAAATTAAAAAAAAGTATATTAATTAAGTCACCATTTATAAAAAAAGCACTCAAAGCATCTCCCAATAAATCAGCTTAATGAAAAAAATTTTTATAATGCTCTCATTTGTAATGGGGGTTGTTGTCTTAGCTTCAAATTATTTAGTACAATTTCAAATCAATTATTATGGTTTAGAAGAAATACTAACCTATGGAGCATTTAGTTATCCAGTTGCATTTCTGATAACAGATTTAGCAAATAGATCATATGGGAAACTTATTGCTAGAAAAATTGTTTATATTGGATTTATTATAGGAATTGCATTTACATTATTTTTTTCAACAAACTTTGCAGATTTAATTTCAGTTAGAATAGCTATTGGGTCTGGTACGGCATTTTTAGTTGCACAATTATTAGATGTTCAAATTTTTGACCAACTAAGAAAAAAGAGGTGGTTTGTGGCACCATTAACATCTTCACTAATTGGCTCTACAATCGATACATTTTTGTTTTTCTCGATATCATTTTATGCGACAGGTATACCTTGGGTAACATTATCTCTAGGAGACTTAGCAGTTAAAGTATTAGTTGCGTTACTAATGTTAATTCCATTCAGATTATTATTAGGAACACTTAAGACTTCTAAAGCTTAATATAAAAACTTGTAAGATAAAATTTTATAGGCAAGTTTCGCTACAAGAAAATTGTAAGAGTTAAAACCTTTTATAGGTGAAAGTTCATTTATATCTGCACCAACAATATTAGAATTTTTAGCAGCTATTCTTATAATATCTAAAGTTTCGTCCCATAGTAATCCACCAGGTTCTGGAGTTCCTGTCGCAGGCATTATACTTGAATCTAGTCCATCTACATCAAAAGTTAGATAAACAGTTTTATTTTTTATCATTTTCTTGAATTTTTTTAAGTTCCAATTTTTTTTATCTTTTGCCCAAAAAATATTAATTCTAGATGAATTTTTTTTTAAAAAAGGTATTTCACTTTGAGAGATATTTCTGATCCCGAAAGAAATTAAGGATACATTTTTATGGTCTAGACACCTTTTAATAGCTGAAGCATGAGAAAATTTTTCACCATTATAACTTTCCCTTAAATCTGCGTGTGCATCAAAATGTAGTAAGCATATTTCTTTGTGTTTTTTTACAAAAGGAGCAATACATCCGGGTGTTATTGAGTGTTCCCCACCAAAAGTGATTGGAAAAAGTTTTTTATCTAATATTTCTTGATTTATATTAGACATCTTTTTTAAAGCTTTTTTAATATCTTTATCAATCTTAAATGGTTTTAAAGTTTTAATTCCTATTTTTTTATAGGGCTCACAATGTAATTCTTCATCATATAATTCAACTTGGTGTGAAGCTTTAATAATTTCTTTAGGACCATTTCGAGTTCCACCACCGTAACTTACAGTTTTTTCTAGACCAAAAGAAACAACGACTACTTTTTCTTTAAAATTAACATCATTGTCAATTCCAAGAAATCCATTTTTATTAGAAAGATATTTCAATTTTATTCAAATATTTTTGAGAAGTTTTTTCTCGTTCTATTTTTCCAATCACCTTTGTGATAAGCATCACTTGCAATCAAAGGCAAAACACTAGTTGCTTCCGCAAAAACCATCTGTTCTTTTGCAATATCTACTTTACCCCAAGAACTTGCTTCTTTTAATGTGGAACTACTACATGCGCCATCTCTAGAATCTGCTACTGTAATTTGTACTGCATATTTATGCATCTCAACTTCTTTTCCCAAAAGTTCAGCACAGATAACAGTGTCTTGAACAAAATTTTTTGGAACTCCACCACCTATCATAAATAAACCAGATCCTTTTGATTGAACTTTTATTTCTGTTAATTCACGAAGTTCTCTAATCGAATCTATAGTAATATGGTTTTTTGGATTATTTTCTTGATGAATTACCAAACCAAAACCAGCACTCGAATCTGTAAATGCTGGACAAAATATCGGAACATTATTGTCATATGCCGTTTCAATTAATGAATCTTTTTTCTTTGAATGCTTCTTTAAATATTTCCCCATTTCATAGATGAACTCTCTTGAGGTATAACTTTTTGGTTCCAGAGTATCAGCTATCTCACATATTCTTTTGTCACATTCTTGCAACTCTTCTTCATCAATATATGTGTCATAAATTCTATCTATATAGTTTTTTCTTAATTCAGTATCATCTTGAAACTGTGAACCTTGATAGTGCTTGAAACCTAAAGCTTCAAAAAAATCCATGTCTACTATTGATGCGCCTGTTGCTATAATTGCATCAATCATATTATATTTAACTAAATCTTTATAAATATTCATACACCCTGCAGCGGATGTTGATCCTGCTAGTGTTAAAAAAATAGTGCAATCCTTATCTTGAATCATTTCATTGAAAATATTGGCTGCATTTGCCGTCTCTCTTGAAACAAAAGACATCTTTTCCATTGAGGAAATAATTTTTCTTGCATCAAATGACGTAATATCGATGTGCTCAACTGGATTTTTTAAGAAGTCTTTTTTGCTATTATGAGTTAAATTTTTATTTTCTGACATTAAGCAACTAATATATCTTTATTGCTGTCTTTACCATATAGTGTCATTATAGGTTCATCTTCCACTTCATAAATTTCATCTGAATAAAAACCATTAAACTGAGTTCTAAAGGTTAAGCCGTACGCCCCAAGCTGACCTAATTCTATGTAGTCATTTTCTTTAATGTTATGTGGAAGTAAAAATGGTCCCTTCATATAGTCCATGCTATCGCATGTAGGCCCATAAAAATCAAAAGCAGTTAATTTTTTTGGTATTGTTTTTCCATTTTTAATTAAACGGGAAGGGTAAACCATGTTTGGTGTACCAGCATCAAAAAGAGTTCCATACGTTCCATCATTTATATAAAGTTTTTGTTTTTTTCTAAGATTTACTCTTACAATTGTTGATCCACTTTCTGCAACTAATGCTCTTCCAGGTTCGCATAATATTTCAGGAAGTTTTTCCAATTTTAAATTTAATAACCCTTTTTTTATTTCTTCAAAATAACTGTCTAAAGATTGAGGTACAAGATCAGGATAGATTGCAGGAAATCCACCTCCAATATTAATATAATCAGGAATAATTTTTGTTTTTCTTATTATATTTCCAATATCTGCAATTCCTTTTGCGTAAGAAATAGGGTGCATGCATTGAGATCCCACGTGAAAGCTTAACCCTACTTTTTTTGCATATTGTTTTGTTAACCTTAATAAACCAATTGCTTCAGATGTTAATGCGCCAAATTTCTTAGATAAATCTATTTCAGCATGTTCATTTGATACAGCCACTCTTACGAATAGTTCAAGGTCTTTTGCCTCGTTAGTTGTTTCAATAATTTTTATTAATTCATCCTTAGTGTCTAAAGAAAAAGTTTTAATATTATGATTAAAGTAAGCTTCTTTTATATTTTCTCTGCTTTTAACTGTATGCATGTATGAACATTTTGCATTAGGGTTTATTGCTCTTATATCTTTAATTTCTTGAATAGAGGCTATATCAAAGTTTTCAATCCCACTCTCCACTATTGTTTTTAAGACTTCAGGATGTGAGTTGGTTTTTACGGCATATAGTACTTTGCCAGGAAACTTATTTCTAAAATATGTAGAAGCTGATTGTATAGATTTTTTTCTAATACAATAAATAGGTTTTTCCGGTTTTAGTTGATTTATAAGTTCATCAACTGTTTTAAATTTTTGCATTTCATATGTCCCCAAAAAAAATTTAATAAAAAAAAGTTCTTAAATACTTAAAAACTTTCATATAAATCATGCAATTAAGGTAATAGTTAATTAATGTAAAGCAAATAATACGCATTGAAATTATCAAATTAAGCACCATATCTACGACATGGTTGAACTAGCTAATTTAAAAAAAATAAGTGATTTTGATAACAAATCCTTGTTAATTGTTGATGATGACAATCCTTTTAGAGACAGGCTTGCTAGAGCAATGGAAAAAAAAGGATTTGAAGTTTTTCAAGCTGAAGGTGTACAAAAAGGTATTCAATCAGTAATAGAGAAAAAACCAGGTTTTGCTGTAGTTGACCTTAGACTGGCTGACGGAAATGGGCTTGAGGTAGTAAAACAGATACAAATTTTTAATCCTACTAGTAGAATTATTATGTTAACTGGTTATGGTAATATACCAACGACCGTAGCAGCAATTAAAGAGGGCGCTATCGATTACCTTGCAAAGCCAGCAGATGCTGATGACGTTGAAAAAGCACTATTAGCAGACCCTGAGAAGAGAGCTGAACCACCAGAAAACCCCATGTCAGCAGATAGAGTTAAGTGGGAACATATTCATAGAGTTTTTGAATTATGTAATAGAAATGTTTCTGAGACAGCTAGAAGACTTAAGATGCATAGAAGAACTTTACAAAGAATTCTATCTAAAAGATCACCTAAATAAACTTTCTAAACTTAATAATCTTTTTAGCTAATATAGTTAATAGACAGATTTTAAATAATTCAGCCAATAAAAAAGGTGTAACACCCAATTCAAGTATTGGTTTATCCCATCCAATTAACGTTCCAAGCCAAAGAACTCCAAATAAGTATATTGTTGAAACGGAAAATATCAATTTACTGAAAATTATAAAAATATTATTTTTTAAATTTAGGTACCCTGCAAAAAATACAGCAGACAAAAAGCCAATTAAGTAACCCATTGTTGGACCAGTGAAGTAAACTAAACCTACACCTTTTTCGGGTGAATTAGAAAATACTGGTATTCCGATAATTCCTTCAAGAAGATAAATACTTACTGTTGCAAATCCTATTTTGTAACCAAAAGCTAACCCTAAAAAAAGAACAACAAAGGTCTGCATTGTCATTGGCACAGGGTAAAAGGGTATTTTTAATTTAGCAGAAATAGTTAAAGCCATTGTTCCTAAAAAAATTAGTACGAATGTTTTTAAAACTTTTTGAATGGAATTAGTTTTTAGTAGATCCATAGCGATAAATTTACTATTTATTGTTATAATAATCTAGTTTTTTATTAGTCTAAGAAAAACATCTTCTAAATCACCATCATCAGTAGATATATCTATAATTTTGACATTATTTCTCTTAATTAGATTGATTAATTCTTCCATGTGAATTTTACTTTTTTCATAAGACACACAAATTTCAGTATCTAATTTTGATATTACTTTTAAAGAATCTATGTCTTCATCTTTAATGTCAATTATTTTATCCGTTTTAAAAGTTACTTTTTTTGTTTGAATTCTATCTAGTAGATTTTTAGTACTATCTAAAGCGACTACATTTCCTTTATTGAGAATAGCTATTCGGTCACACATCTCTTCAGCTTCTTCAAGATAATGTGTTGTTAAAATAATAGTTACACCGAGATCGTTAAGCAATCTTACATTTTTCCATAAATTCTGTCTTAGTTCCACATCAACACCAGCGGTAGGTTCGTCCAAAAAAACTATTGGAGGCTGATGAACTAAAGCTTTAGCCACCAATAATCTTCTTTTCATTCCACCAGATAAACTTCTAGCGTAGCTATTAGCTTGTTTTTCTAAAGATACTAATTTTAGAATAGTATCTGTAATTCTGTCTTTTTCTTTAATTCCATAAAGACCAGCCTGCAATTCCAATAATTTTCTTGGGCTAAAAAATGGATCAAGATTTACTTCTTGTGGAACTATTCCAACAGCAGCTCTAACTTGTCTAGGGTTTTCATCTAAGTCAAAACCCCATACATTTACTTGTCCTGCAGTTTTTATTACTGTTCCAGCTAAAATATTTATAAACGTTGTTTTACCCGCACCATTAGGACCAAGAAGACCAAAAATTTCCCCTTCTTTCACGTCCAAGTTTAAATCATTTAATGCAAGGTTATCCCCAGTCTGTTTACTAGAGTAAATTTTTTTTAAGTTTTTAACAGAAAGTATATTTTTTTGCTCCATGTGCGTTAATACATTTATAATATTTAAAATAATTAAGATAATATTATTTAATGGATAAAATAAAAAAAACAGATCATTTTTATTTAATAGATGGTTCTGGCTATATCTTTAGAGCCTATTACGCATTACCACCTCTAACTAGAAAGAGTGATGGTCTACCCGTAGGTGCAGTTAGTGGTTTTTGCAGCATGCTATTTAAATTACTAGAAGATTCAAAATCAAATGAAAATCTTCAAAAACCAACACACTTTGCAGTAATCTTTGATGCGGCTAGAAAAACTTTTAGAAACGAAATTTATTCTGATTACAAAGCAAATAGATCTGAAGCTCCTGATGATTTGGCACCACAGTTTGAATATATAAGAAAATCTGTAGTCGCTTTTAATTTACCATCTGTCGATCTTCCAAATTACGAAGCCGATGATTTAATAGCAACCTATGCAGAACAAATTTTATCAAAGGGTGCAAAGGTAACAATAGTTTCATCTGATAAAGATTTAATGCAATTATATAAAAAGGATGTTCGTTTATTTGATCCAATGAAAAACAAATTTATAACGCCAGAAGATATATTAACTAAATTTGGAGTAGGTCCAGAAAAGGTTATTGATGTTCAATCTTTAGCTGGAGATAGTAGTGATAATGTTCCTGGAGTTCCTGGCATAGGTGTTAAGACTGCGGCAGAACTCATTAATAAATACGGTACTCTAGAAAAGTTGTTAGATAACGCACATGAAATAAAACAAAATAAAAGAAGAGAAACACTTATAGAAAATAAAGATAAAGCAATTATTAGTAAAAAATTAGTGACACTAATGAAGGATGTTCCAGTTGAAAAAAAAATAGAAGAATTTCAACTAAAAGAAATTGATAAGGATAAGTTATATAAATTTTTAAGAGAAATGGAATTTAATAGACTTCTTAGTTCTGTTACCTCAACATATGGAGCGCCCGAATTGAAAGAAACTGCAACAGACATAGCACCCAAGGAAAAACAACAAAACATAAATAAAAAAAATTATCATTTAATTACTAATGAAAAAGAAATAGATGAGTGGATTAATGAAGCAGAAGAGGCTGGTGAACTGGCAATTGATACTGAAACTAGCTCGTTAGACGCACATCAAGCAGATTTAGTTGGCATCTCATTAAGCACTAAGATTGGTAAGGCATGTTACATTCCAATAGGCCATAAGTTTAAAGGATGCTTAAAAAAAGAAGCTGTAATTAAAAAATTAAAACCACTTTTAGAGGACAAGAGTGTAAAAAAAATAGGTCAAAATATTAAATTTGATTTTATTGTTTTATTTAAACAAGGAATAAACATGAATTCAATGGAAGACACAATGTTGATGTCTTACGTATTAGATGCTGGAAAAAATAGACATAACATGGATACCTTGTCTGAGATTCACCTACAACATAAAACAATTTCATTTAAAGAAATTGTTGGTACAGGAAAAAAAGAAATAAATTTTAGTGATGTAGAACTGGATAAGGCAATGGAGTATGCCGCTGAAGACGCTGACATCACCTACAGGTTATACAAAATATTTAGTAAAAATTTAAAATTAGAAAAATTAACTAATATTTATGAAATTTTTGAAAAACCTTTAATTAAGATATTAGCGTTTATGGAAATTGAAGGAATAAAAATTGATAATAAATTTTTAAAAGTATTATCTGAAAAATTTGAGAAAAAGATTAATAAATTAGAAAAAGAAGTTTTTAAAATTTCAAAAAAAGAATTTAATATTGCTTCACCAAAACAATTGGGTGAAATAATTTATAACGACCTAAAGATTGCTGTACTTAAAAAAACCAGAAAAGGGAGCTTCGCTACAAATGCAAGTGTGCTTGAGGACTTAGCATTTAAAGGACATAAATTTCCTCAATTGATTCTCGATTGGCGACAAGTATCTAAGCTTAAAAATACTTATTCAGATGCTCTACCCGAACACATTAACCCAACTACTAAAAGAGTTCATACTTCATTCCTATTAGCGGCCACAACAACAGGAAGACTTGCTTCTAGTAACCCTAATTTGCAAAATATTCCAATAAAATCAGAAGATGGTAAAGACATAAGAAAAGCATTCACGGCTGAAAAAGGTTTCACATTAATTTCTGCTGATTACAATCAAATTGAAATGAGAATCTTGGCAGATCTAGCAGATGTTAAAGAATTAAAAAAAGCATTTAAAAATAACGAAGATATTCACTCACTAACGGCAAGCCAAGTATTTGATGTTGATATAAAAAAAGTTGACCAAGATATGAGGCGAAAAGCCAAAGCAATTAACTTTGGTATTATTTATGGAATTTCTCAATATGGACTAGCGAAACAAATTAATGTCTCAAATCACGAAGCGGATGAATTTTTAAACGCTTACTTTTCAAGGTTTCCTGAAATAAAAATTTATATGGATGATACTATTAAATTTTGTAGAAAAAGTGGCTATGTAAATAATATTTTTGGACGCAGATCTCATTTTAATGGAATTAATGATAAAAATTTTAATGTAAGAAATTTTCAAGAAAGAGCATCAATAAATGCACCCATTCAAGGTTCTGCTTCAGAAATAATGAGACTTGCAATGATTAGACTTGATAAAAAATTTAAAAGTTTAAAAAATAATAAGTCAAAAACATTATTACAAATACATGATGAGTTAATTTTTGAAGTTCCAGAAAAAGAAGCGAAAACTATAACTAAAATTATTCAAAAGGAAATGACCAGTGTTACAGAAAGTGATTTACATTCATTTTCAACTCCCCTAACGGTAGACGTTAATACGGGGAATAATTGGGGAATACTTCACTAATTTAAGAGCATTGCCTAAATTAGAACAATTTAGTATTTTTAAAGTACTTTATGCACAAACAAACAATAGCACTGATTGATGACGATAGAAATATACTTACAAGTATAAGTATTGCGCTTGAAAAAGAAGGTTTTAATGTTCAAACTTATATTGATGGAGAGAGTGCATTAATAGGATTAACCAGAACACCACCTGATCTAGCGGTCATTGATATCAAAATGCCAAAAATGGATGGTGAAGAGCTTTTAAAAAGATTAAGAAAAAAAACATCTCTCCCTGTAATTTTTTTAACATCAAAAGATGATGAAATAGATGAGCTATTAGGATTAAAATTAGGTGCAGATGATTTTATGAAAAAATCAGGAGGATTCTCTATAAAAGTTTTAATTGAAAGAATTAGAGTTCAGCTTAGAAAAAAAGATATCAATGTTAACCTTGAAGAAACAAAAAATATTATTTCTCATGGTAAACTTAAACTTGATCCCTCACAACTTGAGTGTGAGTGGGATGGTAAACAGTTACCAGACAAGCTAACCACTACAGAATTTTTAATAGTTAAAGAGCTAGCTAAAAGACCAGGGATAATTAAAGAAAGAGCTCAGTTAATGGACGTTGCTTATAGGGAAGACACCGATATTGAAGATAGAACTATAGATAGCCATGTTAAGAGAATTAGAAAAAAATTTAAAAAGGTTGATCCTGAATTTACTGCAATAGAAACAAGATATGGCAGTGGATATAGATGGAATGTTAGTTAATGTTCAGCGATTTCCTTAAAAGTATATCTATCTTACAAAAATTTTTATTTATCAATTTAATAATTTTTTTAATCATTGGTAGCTTAACCCTTTTATATATTGGCAATGTTAAGCCTAATTTAATAAAAGATAAAAAAAGTAAACATATTCAAATAATAGATAATACAATCGAGCATATTTTGAGGTTGAATATTGAATTTGAAGAAGAAGATATTAGAAAGTTTTTATTTTCAACAAGATTTTTATTTCAAAATTTAGACAGAGTTATTTTATTTGATAACCAACTCAATTTAGTTGGAGACACTGATACACTGGATTTAGATCCAAGATCTTTCTCCAATAGACTAGATATAGTGCAGTTAGAAATTTTAAATGAAGAAACAAGGAATAAGGTAATTGGAACAAAAAATATAAATAAAGAAAAAACTGTTTCCTTAAAAGGTACTTTGACAAACTATTCATTGTCAAAAAACTATGGAAGGGCATTTACTTTCGCGCAAGAGGGATATGATAAATTTTTATTAACAACTGTAAAAAATGTGACACTAGACGGAAATAACATTGGTTATTTGGCAATATCTGAAAATGCCAACGATATTAGGGCTGCAATTAATGAAAGAAAAACTTTTATTTTAAGAACTGCAATCTTTATTGGAATAGTAATCTTTGTATTTTCTTTTGTTTTAAATAGATATTTTCTTAAACCCATAAAAAATTTAGTAGAATATACAAAAATAATCAAAGAAAAGAGCAGAAAAAAAATAAATATAAACGAACTTAAAAGTAGAAATGATGAACTAGGCACATTATCAAATTCACTAGATGACATGACAAGCGAACTTCAAAAAAGAATTTCTCATGCAGAAAACTTTTCAACAGATTTAGTTCATGAAATTAGAAATCCATTAACATCATTAAAAAGTGCTTCCGAAATATTGTATGAAACAGAAGATCATCAACAAAGAGCCAAGTTAATTGATATTCTTAATCATGATGTCCAAAGAATTGAAAGGCTAATTACAGATTATTCTCAAATGCTAAAAGATGAAGTTGCCCTCAGCAAGGAAAAAATGAAAAAAATTAACCTAAAATTAGTTGCAAAGTCTGTAGTTGATGATTTTAATAATATTTATGAAGCAAAAAGAGGTATTCAAATAATTTTAAAAGATTCAAATAATCAAGAAGAGTATTTTATTAATGGAATAGAAAATAGAATAGAACAAATCATTGCAAATTTATTAGATAATTCAATTTCATTTAGTGACGATAATAAAAAAATCTTAGTTGAGGTCTCAAAAAATGAACGAGAAAAAATAATTTTAAAAGTTATAGACGAAGGAAAAGGTTTCAAGGAAACAAGCACAAAAAAGATTTTTGATAGATTCTATAGTAATAGGCCTGATAATTTTGGTGAGCATTCTGGTTTAGGGTTAAATATTGTAAAAAATTTAGTAGACCTACATGGTGCTACTATTTACGCCTCTAATAACATTACACAAAAGGGTGCAAATGTGGAGATTACATTCCCTGAAGTCTAATCATAAGTTGATTAATTAATTTTTTCTTATATAAAACCGAGCAATGGATGATTTTAAAGTTAAAGATATATCGCTAGCAGAATTTGGAAGAAAAGAAATTTCCATAGCAGAAAGTGAAATGCCTGGACTAATGGCGTTAAGAGAAGAGTATTCAGGAAAACTACCTTTAAAAGGAGCAAAAATATTAGGATGCCTTCATATGACAATCCAAACAGCAGTTTTAATTGAAACTCTAGTGAATCTTGGAGCAGAAGTTAGATGGTCGTCTTGTAATATTTTTTCAACACAGGATCATGCGGCAGCAGCAATAGCTAAAGCGGGAATACCTGTTTTTGCCTGGAAAGGTGAAACCGAAGAGGAAGCCATATGGTGCATAAGACAAACGATTGAAGGAAAAAAAGATTGGAAAGCAAATATGTTATTAGATGATGGCGGTGATTTAACTGCAATGATGCATAGCGATTATAAAGATTTGTTAAAAGAAATAAAAGGTGTTTCAGAAGAAACAACAACAGGAATTAAAGCATTAAACAAAATGGAAAAAAATGGATCTTTAATGATTCCAGCAATTAATGTTAATGACTCAGTTACAAAATCAAAATTTGACAACTTATATGGTTGTAGAGAAAGTTTGGTAGATGGAATTAGAAGAGCTACAGATGTCATGATGTCAGGTAAAGTTGCAATTGTTGCAGGTTTTGGAGATGTTGGCAAAGGTAGTGCCGCATCTTTAAGACAAAGTGGTGCAAGAGTTATGGTTACAGAAGCAGACCCGATTTGCGCGCTACAAGCAGCAATGGAAGGCTATGAAGTAGTTTTAATGGATGAGGCAATAAGCAAAGCAGATATCGTTGTTACAGCTACAGGCAATATAGATATTGTCACTGCAAATCATATGAGAAATATGAAAGATAGAGCAATATTATGTAATATTGGTCATTTTGATAACGAGATTCAGGTAGAAGCTTTAAAAAATTATAAATGGACAGAAGTTAAACCAGAAGTTGATGAGATAGAATTAGTTGATGGAAAGAGAATTATTCTTTTAGCAAAAGGTAGACTGGTTAACCTAGGATGCGCAACAGGGCACCCAAGCTTTGTAATGAGTGCATCATTTACAAATCAAGTAATGGCACAAATAGAGCTTTGGGATAACCATAAAAATTATGAAAATAAAGTTTATGTTTTGCCAAAATCTTTAGATGAAAAAGTAGCGATGCTTCATTTAAAAAAAGTTGGTGCAAAACTTACAAAATTATCAAAAGACCAAGCTGACTACATAAGCGTTGAAACAGAAGGTCCATTCAAGCCCGATGCATATCGCTACTAATAGCGAAATAATAGATATCTCTTTAGAAGTTAAGACAGCTGAACTAGCAAAAAATTTTTCAAAAATACTAAAAAAAGGCGACGTAGTTTTTTTCCATGGTGAAATTGGAGTTGGAAAGACAACGTTTGTAAGACATTTAGTAAACCATCTTCAAACAAATAATAATCTAAACCCAACAGAAGTTACAAGTCCCACTTTTAACCTAGTAAATGAATATGATGTGGGAATTTTTGTAATCCAACATTATGATTTATATAGATTAAAAAGTAGTGATGAGACAAAAAATATTGGATTATTAGAAAATCAAAAAGAAATCATAACATTGATTGAATGGCCTGAAAAAATTGATAATAAAATTAATAATAAAATTGATCTATTCTTTGAATATGGAGAAGATATGAACAAAAGATTTTTATCTATTAAAGGTTTAAGTAATGAAAAATTAAATGAAATCAATTAAATCAACATTAAAAAAAATTAAGGGTGATGCATCTTTTAGATCTTTTTATAGGAAAACAAATAATAAAAAAAATTCAATTATTGTGTATGCCACAAAAAAAAAAGAAAAAAACCTCTTAATATATGCTGCTATAAATAACCTGT
>CAJQTK010000012.1 GCA_905620495.1 uncultured Candidatus Pelagibacter sp.
ATTATTCATTATTAATTATCCTATCAAAAAATCCCTAACCTTGACAAGAAAGATTAGGGATTTTATCATGGTTATTAGCATCTATAGAGGGAGTGCTAATTTTAGCTATATTTATTTATATAAATTAAGAATGATAATAGCCGCTATCAATCCAACTATTCCAGCATCACCTAATCCTTGTACTAGGCCAATGATATTTTCTGCTATTCCACCTACAAAGGGTACGTTTGCACCTAGTAGAGAAACAACGATACCTAAAGCAAGTAAAGAAATAACTACAGTAGTTAAGCTAGTTATTGTTCCTGTTAATCCTTGTATTATTTTCATGTTTGCTCCCTTTTTTGTTGTTTATCGAATCACTATCGATAGTTAAATAACCCTAACAAATTATTCATGCATTAAAAGAACTTACAATCTTTCAATAGCAGTGTTTTTGGTGACTATTTTGGGTTTAATTAACTATAATATAATTTTATTATGAATAAAGAAAACGCCCGTAAACTATGGCTTATCATTCAGGAAGCTGGAGATTATTTACTGGGTCAACTTCCCAGCCACCCTAATCACCCTAAAGGGCGTAACCCCTACGCTCATGTAGCAATATGTGTCAAAGAGAAGTTTGGCAACTCTTATAAAGATATTCCTGATGAACAGTTTGATGAGGTTTTAAAATATATTGAATTTCTTAAAGAAAATCCTAGCTAGTTTTTTTGAGAAATTGTTTCCAAAAGTTGATCAACATCACTCTCTTTAGTATTCCAAGCGGCAACAAGTCTGACAGCTTTACCACCGAGCTCTTCTTCATTCATTTTATATCCTTTTGAATTAAGGTGCTCAATGATAGGTCTTGGAAATTTGGCGAATACCTCGTTAGCATGTGTTGGGTAAGCTAATTCAATCTTTGGATTTGAATTTAATCCCTCACTTAATTTTTTTCCCATCTTATTTGCATGTTTTGCATTTTTTAACCAAACATCATTTGAAATATAAGCTTCTAGTTGAGCTGATACAAACCTCATTTTAGAAAGTAAGTGTCCTGATCTTTTCATTAAGAAGGGAAGGTTACCTACTAACTCTGGTTTAAAAAATATGATAGCTTCTGCTGCAATACATCCATTTTTTGTTGCTCCAAAAGATAAAACATCTATTCCAGATTTCCATGTCATTTCAGCAGGAGTTACATTTAATGATACTAGAGCATTAGTAAACCTTGCACCATCCATGTGCATTTTTAAATTATATTTATGGGCAGTTTCAGATATGGCTGCAATTTCATCTAACTGATAAGCCTCCCCTGTTTCGCATAATTGAGTAATACTTGTAACAGATGGTTGTGTGTGATGCACAATTCCAACTCCTCCAATATTATCTGATAATTCTTGTGGTGTAATTTTTCCATTAACTCCGTTTAAGGGAACAAGTTTTGCACCCCCAGTATAAAACTCTGGGGCACCGCATTCATCGGTATTGATATGAGATAACTTATGACAATAAATATTACCAAAAACAGGCGTTAATGCTGATAACGCCAGTGCATTAGCTGCCGTGCCAGATGCGGTTGGATAAACTATTACCTCTTTTTCAAATATTTCTGAAAATTTTTCTTGTAAAATTTTAGACCAATTATCATTACCATACGGAGCACTATCTCCATCATTTGCTTTTATGATTGCATCTAAAACTTCAGGACATGCACCCGCTACGTTATCAGAGGCGAATTTAACTCGCTCTCTTTTTGTTTTAATTTTAGATGACATAATTATTATTGTTTTGGAAAGTAATCTTTTAACTCTCCTTCTCTATAAACATCTGCTGTACAGCAATGTAATCCTCCACCAAATGCATAAGCTTCTCTCATATCTACCGGTATCACTTCCATACCTAATTTATCTAATTGCTCAGCTTGATAAACTTCACTTTTTTCAACACATACTGTTTTTGGATCTAGCACTAAAACATTCATAGATAACCAGGTGGATGAATAACATAACGGTGGTGGCTCATTATGTGCTGGTTGCGCTGAGTCTATAATTTCCCATCCATTATTTTCAAAAAGTTTTCTTTGATCTTTTGGAAGTTTTCTTTGAGGGTTATTGATAATTAAACCTTCTTTGATTGGTGTAAATGTTGCATCTATGTGAATTGGATAAGGGTCACCTGGAAAGTTAACCGCATGAACTCTATGATCTTTATAGTGTCTTTTTAACCAATCTATTCCTTTAAGATTTGTTGTAAAACCATGTTGTACAACTAAGTCCTTACCAAATCTTAAAACATCAGCTGCATCAAACAGAGGCTCCTCTTCCGTTGTTACAAAAAATTTATCCTCAGTCCATTCTAGCCTTTTTTGAATTCCAATTTTATCAGATAAATAATCTTTTCTATAATCCGCATCAGTTAACCTTGGTTTAGGAGCTGCTTCGTGTCTCATATTAGGATCTTCATCATAATATTTTTTCAATAAGGGTCTGTAGCAAAGGTACTCAAACCATCTACATCTATAACTCATCGTAGCTTCTAAAATTTCACTTCCTACTGTTAACAAAACATCTCTAGGTGGCATACATCCAAACATTGTATCTGCCTCCCAGTCTGGTGTTGATGTTTTTTTACTAAAATCTATTGGATCTGGTCTATCTACTTTGATGTCTCTTTTAATTAACATGTTTGAAAAATCATCTAACAACTGATTTGCTTTATCAACTGTATCTTTCGTTCTTGGTCCAAACCGACCACGCATATCTGAATCTTCTGGAACCTTAGCATCCAAAGCTGGCTCTGGTGCTGGAATACAAGTACCGTCAGCCTTACCAACAATTACATGTTTTAAAGGATCCCACTCATTCCAACTATTAACTATAGTTTTTTTTTCACTCATAAATTTATTATTTGATAATATTATGTTCTGGACCAAAAGGAAACTTAGTAATGTTTTCAGCATTATCTTTTCCTATAACTAGGATATCATGCTCTCTGTAACCTCCTGCTCCTGGCTTTCCATCAGGTATCATGATCATTGGCTCCATAGAAACAACCATATTCTCTTCTAAGACCGTGTCTATGTCTTCACGTAATTCTAATCCAGCTTCTCTTCCATAAAAATGAGATAGAACACCAAATGAATGACCATAACCAAATGTCCGGTAATGAAGATAGCCAAGCTCAGCAAAAAGTTCATTCAGCTCATGACAAATAGCTGAACATTTGGCACCCGGTTTAATCAACTCTAAGCCTCTTTTGTGAACTTTAACATTTGCTTCCCACGCTTTTAAAGAAGCGTCATCAATTTTATCTACAAAAAGAGTTCTCTCAAGAGCTGTGTAGTATCCTGAAATCATGGGAAATGTATTTAAAGAAAGAATATCTCCTGATTTTAATTTTCTGTTAGTTTTTGGATTATGAGCTCCATCTGTATTCAATCCTGATTGAAACCAAATCCAAGTATCCATGTATTCTGCATCGGGATACGTTTTTGCAATTTCACGTTCCATTCTGTTCCTACCCGCAATTGCAATTTCGAGCTCACTTTCTCCAACTTTAATATTTTTTACTATTTCCTCGCCTCCAAGATCCGCTATTCTTGCACCATTTTTAATAATTTCTATTTCTTCAGCAGATTTAATCATTCTAAGCTGCATTAAATCTTTTGAAACATCGCTAAAGACTGAGAATGTAAAAATAGAGGTTAGTTTTTCTTTAACATCTAGAGTTACATGGTCATTTTCAATACCAATATTTTTTGGTGGTTCGTCTCGCCCTATAATTGAAACGATTGCTTTTAAAAAATTATCTCTTTTCCAATCAGTAAAGATTACGTTATCACAGTGTGATCTTCTCCAAGGTTGACTAGCATCGATGTTTGCTGAAATTGTTGAAATTTTGTTAGCAGTTACAATGCAACCATAAGGTCTTCCAAAAGAACAATAGATAAAACCTGTATAGTAAGCAATATTGTGCATTGATGTTAAAATAATCATATCTAGATTATTTTTACTCATTACGGTTCTTAAATTGATTAATCGTCTTTGATATTCTTGGTCTGTAAAAGGAAGTTTTGCCTTGTCGCCGTTTTTTAAAGTAAAAAAATCTGGTCTCTGCATTTTAATTAATTTAGAGCAATAAATCTTCTGTTGGTTTTAATTGTAAGACTATAATAAATAATAGACATAAATAGAAAGAAGCCACCTATTATTGTATTTGTAGAGGGGATTTCATTAATGCCTAAAAAAGGTACCCATACCCAAAAAATACCACCAATTACTTCCGTCAATGAAAGTAAAGTAAGTTCTGCCGCCGGTATAGCTTTTGAACCTATAGAATATAAAACTAAACCCATGCAAACTAAAGTTCCATGTAAAGAAAATAAGGCACCATTGTAACTTGAAGATAAAAAAACCATATCATTAGTTAAAATAACTATTGTTGCAACTGTAATACAAAAAAAACCAGCGAAAGCAACTGTCGTAAATTTTGGTGTTTCTTTTCTCCATCTTAATGAAACTGAAAAGACAGAGAAACCAATTGATGAAACCATTCCAAATATAAGACCCAATAAAGAACCTTTTTGTGTATTACCTAACGCAATAATTACTATTCCAATAGTTGCAATGAAGATGGCCATCCAAACATTAATAGATATTCTTTCTTTTAAAAATAAAAAACCTAACAATGCAGTAAAAAATGGCATTGCTGCCAAACAAAGCAAGGTAATAGCAGCACTTGTACTGGTAATTGAATATATAAATGTGATCATAGCAATTCCAAGACCTGTGCCACCAATAACACCTGACATTCCTATCTTAAAATAATTTTTATAAAAATCTTTTCCTTCTTCAAAAAAAAGATACAGATTAATTACTAAAAAAATAGTTAATCCACGTGCAAAAATATATTGCCAAGGGACCAAATTTGGCTCATTCATATACCTGACTACCAAAGGACCAAAAGACCAAATTAAACCTGCTAACAAAACAACGGGGATGGCTATTTTTTCATTTTTCAATTCAAACATTAATGGA
>CAJQTK010000013.1 GCA_905620495.1 uncultured Candidatus Pelagibacter sp.
GAAATGTGTTTAATAGTTTAAATATGAATGAAGTTAAAAAAAGAATAAAAAAAACGACTACTTAAATCAATAAGTTAAAAAATAGCTGAGTACTTCTAGATCTTTATATAATTCTACGGTATAATTATTTTTAAATCTCCGCATCTATTTCAGCTATAAGCCGACCATCAAAAAATAAATTTAACAATTTAAAGTGTCTAAATTATGATTTTGAAATTGGCGCATATACTCTGTTATTTGGGTATTCATAGATACAAAGTGGTAAATATAGAGTTTGGTTTTGGTCCAACAGATAGAGTGACTACCCTTCAATGCAAAATATGTGGCCACAGTAAAGTTAAAGCCGGAGATTAAAATTTTGTAAAATGAAAAATATTAGAAATGATATAACGATAAGAAGATATATCGATTGGTCAAAAATAGTTAGGGATAAACCAATCCATATAAGGTTATATGAATTAATTTACTTTGAATTACTTTTTAAGTGGCTTGAAATGAATAAGCCACCTTTGCATAGATTAATATATGAAATTATTAATTCTGATACTTATGAAGAAAATTTCATAAAAGGAATAGTTTTTCAAAAATATTTAGATGAGATTTTGGAAACACCATGCGACGATGGTTCTGGTTATTATAACTCAGACTCAAGAGAAATATTAAGTAAAATTAATATTAAAGAATTATACGATATCAAGTTTTTGATAAAAGATGAATTAAAAACAGTTAAGATTATAGATAGATATAATGCTGTATTGAATTATTGTAAAATATATGAAAGCTGGTGTTTAGAAAAAAAATCTAAACAAGTTGAGGATATAACAAAAAAAGAAAGATTTGATGTAACATTAGATCTACCATTAAGAATTTCAAAATAAATTTAGAATAACTGCGATCAGAATAAGCAAATGAGGTTGAATGTTTTATCAATTTTCAATTGTCACAGTTAGAGTTATAAGCAATACAATATTGAACCATAACAGGCTTAAAACTATAATTGATAATATGTTTTTTGAAATAACCTAAGAAGTATATTTTTTATTATTAAAATTTTATTATTTATTTATAAAATCTGTTAAATGTTGATTTTCATCTTTATACTGTTCAATAATATGATTTACCACATCTCCAATAGACACAATGCCTAATAGTTTTTTTCTACTATTATAGGGATATGTCTAATTTTATGATTAGAAATTATTTCCATTAATTCTGTAACAGAAGTGTTTAGATTACAAGATATTATATTTGTGGTCATTATTTTGGTAACCAGTAATTCACTGCTGAATTCATCTCTATAAATATATCGAGCAAGATCTCGCTCAGAAATAATTCCGATTACACTTTTATCGTGTTCACTTAATACCGGCATCACACCGACGTTATGTGTTTGAAGTTTGTTGCTTGCTGTCTTTAATGTATCTTTTTCAGTTAATGTAAAACATTCTCTATTAGAAAGTTGTGTAACAAGTTTTCTCGCCATTTTTATATTATATGTTTATTTTATTGCCATCAAGATCCTAGCACAAAAATATTACTCGTAGATAGGTTTTAATTTTGTTCAAACTTTTAATTTTTGCTCTATCAACTTGTTGATAACTAAGAATTATAGAATAACCCCACTTATTTTTTTGACAGCTCATCTTTCATAACTAATTTAAGCTTCTTTAGGGTTCTTAAATCGTACCAACTTTTAGGCCCTCTTTTTGAGCTTCTTTGTTTTTCAGCAACAGTTACTTTTTTTTTAAGATCTTTGTGTTTTTCTTTTATTTTCATTTATTTGATCACTCTGAATAAAACAATTTATCATATTAATTTTTATTCATCTGACATTGGACAAGGTAATAATGGTACTAATTTCTCTTGGAGTTTTCCTGATGTAGTTCGTTCTTTTTTATTTCTTTTAGATTCCTCAGAACTTTCTGCTAATTGATTTCTTTCTTTTTCAGCCTTTTCTTCTAGATATTTTTTAAATCTTATTCCTCGAACAATCTCCATAAATTTATTATCTCTGTTAACTTTTCGTACTCCAATTAAACAATCTCTACGTATTGTGTAATTTTACTAAATTTATAATGCAAATTAATGTTAAGACTTTTTAAAATCATAGTAGACATAATTATTTTAAAATTATATTTTCTAATTTTAAGGGGGTCACCCTTTCGGTAAACTCCAAAAGAGTTCCCCTATAAGTAGACGGTTTACGTCAAAATCCATAATAATGGATTTATGTTTTCTTGATCTTAGTTAGTCTTTTACTCAGGGGTCACAACCAGCTAAATTTCAGGTGGTGATAGGCTCATAATCAGCCTCCTTTGTTGATTGTTTAAATCATACTCTATCCAAATGCCCTATTCAAAACATTTATTTTCTTTTATGTTAAATATATTTATTGAATATGGTTTACCAGAATAATATAATCCCGATAATTTAAAAAACCTTCTTCCCCTGCTTTTTCCCCGTATAAAAAATATTTTAAACCCTCTAAATTTTATTGAAGTAATTTTATAAAAAATATAGAATTTTTATAAGTAATTAATTAAAAATATGGATCTAATGAATATACAAACAGAAGTCACTCCAAATCCTTCCAGCTTAAAATTTTTACCAGGTAAAACTGTAATGGAAAATGAAACAGCTGATTTTCGTAATGTCGAAGAAGCAAAATTCTCTCCATTCGCCTTAAATTTATTTAAAATTGATGGTGTTGAGGGAGTTTTTTTTGGCTCAGATTTTATTTCAATAACAAAAGCTGACAATCATGATTGGCAATATCTCGAATCTTCAATTATTGAAACTATTAGAGAGAGTTATAAATCAGAGACTGCTTTCATACTTGCTGGTCAAGATAATGCAGGTGATACAAGTACTACCGAAGATACGGAAGCGGTAATTAAAATAAAAAAAATAATAGATACTCAAGTAAGACCCGCTGTTGCAAGAGACGGTGGAGATATTACTTTTCAAAGTTTTGATAACGGTATTGTCTATCTTCAGATGAAGGGTGCTTGTTCAGGTTGTCCAAGTTCAGCCCTAACTTTAAAAGCGGGTATTGAAAAAACCCTTAAACATTACATTCCCGAAGTGCTCGAGGTTCAGCAAGTAACCTAAAATAACAATTATGAAACTAGTAAGATGTATAATTCCATCAGTAATTAATTTTTTTGTTTATTTAATCTTATCGCTTATAGCAATGTACTGTTTAATTTTTATTGCTAGTTATTTTGCAAGCCAAACTTATACTATAACGCACGGAGAATATTTTCTAATTTGGATTGTGATGGCAGTTTTTATTAGACAAGTCAGCGGAGATGTTTCGGTATTATTTTTTAAAAAATCTAAAAGAAAATAACTTTAAAATATAAAGATTATTTAATTCTTAACTTCCTTTTCCTGGCTTTTCACTAAAATATTTTAACTTGCCTTTGACCCCTCGCCATTTTTCTTGATCTTGAGGCACATCCTCTGGTCTTTTTTTAGTAATATTAGGCCATAGTTCACTGTACTTTGTATTATGCTCAACCCAATCACTTGCTCCTTTTTCAATGTCAGATTTAATTGCATCCACGGGACACTCCGGTTCACAAACTCCACAATCAATACATTCATCAGGCTTAATCACGAGCATATTATCACCTTCATAAAAACAGTCTACCGGGCAAACTTCCATACAATCCATTAATTTACATTTGATACAATTGTCATTAACAATATAAGTCATAATTTATTTCATTACTCATCTGACATTGGACAAGGAGGCAATGGTTCTAATTCCTCTTGGAGTTTTTCTGATGTAGTTCGTTCTTTTTTGTTTCTTTTAGATTGCTTATAACTTTCTTCTAATTCTTTTTTTTCTTTCTCGGTTTCTTCTAAAAATTTTTTAAATCTTATTCCATGAATAATATCCATAATTTTTACTTAACTTTATCACAGAGACTATATGCAATTAAAGGGATATTTGTTTGGAATTAATACTAAGGGCCTAAATGTTAAATTTTTTCAATGAACTAGACTGAAATGGATTAAACCCTCTGTATAAGGATTATAGAAGCACGGTCTGTAATTCCCGTTACCTGTTGCATTGTGGGGGTAGCCTAGTTCAGGGCACGGGGCTGATAGAACGCCCCTTCACACTCTTCTAATTTGTTTTTTTGGGATAAAAATTAAATCTCTTTACGTCTTTATTAAGCTTATAATAATCTAACTTATCTTTAGTAAATATATTCATGATTGTTTTAAGTTTAGTGGCTCCATCAAGCATTCCCGCTGCAATAGAGATATTTTTTGTTCCAATCACTTTGAAAAATATACTAGCACCACATTTGCTACAAAAACCTCTTTTGGCTCTTTTAGAAGATCTAAACCATTTTAAGGTACTTTTTTTTATAAATTTAATATTTTGTTCTTCAACATTAGTATAAGCAGCATGATGACCGTGAGTTTTCATACATTGAATACAATGACAGTTTTGAACATCTCTGTGATTTCCTTTGGTTGTAAAGTTTACACCCCTACACAAACAACTTGCTTTAAGAGATAGTTTTTTCATCCAAAAACTTTACCACAATGCAAAATGAAGTGTAGTTATATTGTAGTGAAGGTGTTTTTTTCATTTAATTCAACACTATCTAAAACTTGATGGGTCAATAATTGTTAGTTTATTTATGGTTATGGTTTTTGCTACCACCAAGTCCACATGGCATTGCGATAGAGTTTATAGAATTCCCTCCTTCTTCATGAAACAATGGATTGTAAAAAACTCCTTTGTTATTATGCTCAAATATTAACACACCAAAAAATAATGTAATTATAAAAAAATAAATTAATTTCATTAATAGAAAAACTTTCTAAATTTAACCCCAATAACAGATCCTAAAAATGCAAATAGAAACCATACCCATCCATGTAAACTACCTGATGCAATACCTCCAAAAAGAGCTCCTATATTACAACCAAAAGCTAATCTGGCTCCATAGCCCATTAAAAATCCACCAAGCATTGCCGCTAAAATTAATTTTTTATTTATTTTTGAAAATTTACTAATTTTTCCAGATAAAGCAGAAGCGATTAATGCACCCAGAATAATTCCAATATTTGAAACTGTGGTTGGATCAGCCAAAACACTATTTTCTAATGCAATGCTCGGATAAGATAGTTGCCAGTAACTCCACGATTCAACGTTAATACCAATAAAATTGGCAATCTTTGCACCCCACAGACCAAAGGCAAAAGTCACTGACCAAGGATGTCCTGCAACTTGCATCATAAAAAAACTAAAAAAAACTAATGATATAGATCCAAGAATAAGTGGCCATGGACCTTTAACAAAATTAAAAACAGAAGCAGATGTTGTTATATCTCTATGATTTATTTTTTGATTTTTATTAAAATCTAACTTTGAAATTAAAGAATATAAAGCTAATAATAAAATTAATTGAATTAATATCGTTTGAATTTTGGAAAAATAATCAAGCAATGAAATAGAACCAAGTGAAGGTAATTTTGTCCAAAAATCAAAGTGATAAGAGCCAATCAATGAACCTAAAATAAAAAAAACTAGAGTTACTACCATTTTTAGGTTACCACTGCCTGCCGTAAACAATGTACCTGATCCACAACCACCGCCAAGCTGCATAGCAAAGCCAAAAATAAATGATCCTGCTATAACAGACATACCTACTGGTGCTATTGCACCAATCATATTACCATCATAAATAAAACTTTTAGTATTTATAAACACAGAAAAAATAATTACAGCCAATCCTAGCATTATTAATTGGGACCTTAAAAAGCTACTATCTCTTTTCTCTATAAAGCTTCTCCATCCACCTGTAAATCCAAACGACGCATGGTACAAAGACACTCCCAGCCCAATACCAATTAGAAAAACATATAAATGTCTTTCACCTATATTGTTAAATAAAATAAAAGAAAATAAAATTGAACTTAAAACTCCATAAATTAAAATAGGCTTATCAATTTTTAGATTTAATGATGACATGATTTTAAAATTTTATTAATAATATAAATTATGGGTAGATTTAAATCTACCCATAAATATACAGAGGGTATTGTATTTAATAAAAATATTTATTTAATTATCCTGTAACAACTTCATTTTTAGGATTAATTGTCCATCCAACCATTCCACCATCATACAATTTTACGTTAGGTATTCCCGCCTGTTCACTTAAAGCAAACCATACTACAGCAGCCCAATGTCCAGTATTACAGTAACTAATATAACCTTTATATTCTTCCACTTTAAGAGCACTAAACATTTTTTTAATATCTGCAGCTGATTTAATCTTTCCATTATCTTGTACCATGTCTTGTTGCTGTAAATTAAAGGAATTTTTAATTCTTCCTGCTGTTCTTGCTTCTGGTTTCTTTTTTTCACCAACAAAAAAAGCGGCAGGTCTAGCATCAATTAAACATAACCCATTTTTTTCTTTTTCAGCTTTTTGAACCTCGCTAAATAATGCAAAATATTTTTTGTTAAGTTTTGATTTAAAGTTTTTAGGTGTTATTTTATTCTCTCCTAAAGCAACATCATAACCGGCATTTTTCCATTCTTTAAAACCACCGTTTAAAATTGAAACATTTTCGTGACCAATAGTTTTAAATGTCCAGTATATTCTGGCCGCACTTCCAAAATCACTTGAATTAATTCCACCATAAACAATAACGACATGGTCATCTTTATCTATGCCAAGACCTCCTATTAATTGATCTAAAGATTTTGTTCCTGGAAACTGTCCTATAACTCCATTAACTTTTGTTCTCCACCCTGCTTTTAAATAATCAGAATGAACAGAGCCTGGAATATGACCTTCTTTAAAAGTTTCATAAGATCCTCCATCTATTTTATTTCTTATATCTAAAACAAAAACTTCACTATTTTTCAAATTATTATTTAACCATTTTGCATCCACCAAAGGTTCAGTGGCATAAGCAGAAAAGCTAAAAATAAAGAAAAAGATTGTAACTATTATTTTTCTCATTTTTTCTCCTTTTTTAGTGCTTTGACTTAATGTCGGGCGCACAATTAAGTTAAATGCCCAGTTTATTAATGAGATTTCTCCCATATAAACTACCTGCTAGAGCGAAAGAATCTAAACTATTAAGATGATCGCTTTAGCCGGATTTATAATGCGCTCGCAATTTGATTAAAATAAGCGCTATATAGTATTTAACCTCGTTTCATCGGGGCAAAAAACGTGTAATTATTAGTATATAATTCTAAAAATGTAAAGTTTAATAGAAAAATAAGTTAAAAATAACACAAAAAATGCTATTAAATAGATTAAAAATCTATATAGTGCTACTATTATAGAATATAATGTTATGGATGATATAGATAAGAAGATTTTATCCTTCTTGCAAACTAATGCTGACATTCCTATTGCTGAATTATCAAAAAAAATAAATTTATCACCATCTCCTTGTTGGTTAAGAATAAATAAACTTTACAAACAAGGTTACATTAAAAAAAAAATAGCTGTTATTGATCGAAAAAAAATAAATCTTTCCGTTGTAGCTTTCGTTCAAATTAAAACAAACCAGCATAATGTGAATTGGTCAAAAAAATTTTTAGACAGCGTTAAGGAAATGGATGAAGTAGTAGAATTTTATCGATTAAGTGGAACTATTGATTATTTATTAAAAGTATTAGTACCAAGCATTGAAAAATTTGATGAATTTTATAAAAAACTGACAGAGAAAATAGATCTATCAGATGTTACAACTAGTTTTTCCATGGAAGAGATCAAGCAAACCAGTAATCTTCCTCTAAATTACATTTAATTAATGAAAACTTTAATTTTTATTTTTAAATTGCAATTAGTGCTTGATCTAAATCATTTTTAATATCTTCAAAATCTTCTAAACCGACTGAGAGCCTCACTAAATTTTCATGTATGTTCTGATTGTTTCTCTCTTCATAGGTTAAAACTCTATGAGTTGTGGTTGCTGGATGAATAGCTAAAGATTTTGTATCACCTAAATTATTACAAATATCAATCATTTTTAGATTATTTAAAAATTTAAATGCCTCTTTTTTTTTACCTTTAATATAGAAGCTTAAAACATTTCCTCCCATCTTTTGCTGTTTTTTTGCAAGATCATATTGAGGATGATTTTTTTTAAATGGATAATTGACTAATTCAATTTCATTATGTTTAGATAAAAATTCTACTACTTTTTCAGCAGTTTTTGACTGTTCAATCACTCTTAGACCAACTGTTTCTAGTCCTTTTGACAAAACCCAAGCATTGAATGGACTAATGCATGGTCCAGTATGTCTTAAAAAAGGTTTTAAAGTATCTTCTCTAAATTTTTCTGAACTTAAAATTGCTCCTCCCATTGTTCTTCCTTGACCATCAATATGTTTGGTGCCTGAATATACAATTATATCAGCTCCAAATTTTGAGGGGTTTTGCAAAACAGGTGATGCTAAAATATTATCAACAACTACTTTGACATTATTTTTTTTTGCTAGTTTGCACACAGCCTCTATATCAACTATTTCTAAACAAGGATTGGATGGAGTTTCAAAAAAAAAAGTTTTTGTATTTGATTTTATCTCTTTTTCCCAATTATCTATATTTTTTCCATCAACAAAAGATACTTCTATTCCATATCTTGTAATTATATTTTTTATAACTTCTCTGCATGACCCAAACAAAGCGGTTGCTGATACAACATGATCCCCAGCTTTCAATTGACACATCAAAGAAGCAAAAACTGCAGCCATTCCGCTTGCTGTAGCAAAACAACTTTCTGAACCATCTATTACTGCCATCCTTTTTTCAAATGTATCGATTGTTGGATTAGCATACCTAGTATACTGAAATCCCGTTTCATCACCTTTAAAAATTGCTTCTGCTTGTTCAGCGGTTTGATATGTAAACCCAGAAGTTAAAAAGAGACTTTCTGATTGTTCTCTAAATTGAGTTTTATTTAATGCTCCACGAATTATTTTAGAATTTTTACCTTTTAAACTGCTTTTTAACATGGTAACCCACATCTTTTCCAGCCAATATTTTCTTGATCACCTTCAAACCCATCAGAAATGTTAATACAAGTATAGTTTTCTTTTTTACTTATAAGTTCTGCAGCAAATTGAGATCTTTGTCCTGAACGGCAAATGATCAGAATATTTTTGGCTCGATTAATGGTTAAATTTTTAAATTCTTGTACAAAATTTTCATTAAAAATTCTCTCTTTACCAAATTGTATTGATAAAAAATAAGTTTTTATTCCCATTTTCTCTCCTTCTGGTTTGCCAATCGTCTCCCTCTCTTCATTTGTGCGAACATCTAATAATACGCTGTTTGGTTCAACAAATAGATAACTTTTAATATCTTTTGCTGCGAGTTGTTTAATCATTTTTTTCTCCTGTTTTAGTGCTTCGACATATGTCAGGCGCACAATTTAGTTAAATGCCCTTCTTAATTTATTTACGCTTTGTCTCCGTATTCAGTCATATGTTTTGGAATTCTTTTATTTTTTCCATACATAAAATGATTTTCCATATTCTCTCGGTATTTACTTGCTGGAACTTTTAAACCAATCGACTCAGCAACTTCCCTAATCAACATTGGGTTTGCTCCACAACAAACTCCTAAATAATTAATACCCAGAGCATAAGCATCTTTTGCAAATTTACCTATTTCATATCTATTACAAAAATGTGGATCCAATGCTGTTGGAAATGTTCTTCCATGAGGCGATGGGCACTCACAGTTACTTCTATCTGGTAGGTTAAAAAATGTTGGGTAATCTTCACTAGTTCTATAAGGAATAGGTAAAGCTCCAACATGACATTTAACTGCTTCTCTAATTTCTTTTAAAAAAGGAAACATCGTCGCTGGCCCCCTAAAGCAATTTAAACCAACAACATCGGCTCCTCGTTGTTCAAGTTCTTTGCATGTATCAACAACAGATTTTCCATCTCTCATTTTATTTTCACCCATTGGAGATATGGTTAGTACTGTTGGTAACCCAGTTTTTTTCATAACCTCTAAAGCTTTGTAAGCCTCTTCAGCATAATAAAAAGTTTCACCAATTAACATATCAGCTCCTTCCTCAACAGCCCAGCCAACCATTTCAGTAAACATTCCTTCAACTACTTTTTGAGATTGTGGATCGTTATGTTTCCAAATATTTGAGTTTGAGATATTGCCTGCCATCAAATTTGGTTTAGACCCTTTGGGTGTGTCTAGTGCTACTTTTTTTGCAATTTTTAGTGCTGAACGGTTTAGAGGTTCGAGAAGTTCTTCTTTGCCAATAACCCGCATTTTTTCTCTGTGACCATTATACGTAAAAGCTTCAACAACATCAGATCCAGCATGTTGAAATTCTCTATGTAAATTTTCTAAAACTTCTGGATGATCTAAAGACACCATCGGAACAAATTCTCCTGATGACATGTAGCCACGTCTTTCTATTTCAAACAAAAAACCTTCTGCGCATATAACAGGGCCTTTATCTAATCTTTCTTTTAGTCTATTTGTGCTCATTTTTTTTCTCCAAGTTTTTTGGAGAAAAGTTATTAAAAGCTAACAAGAGGGTTAAATTCATTAACATCTTTTCTCCTTTTTACCGTTTAAGTAAATGCAAGGCACACAATAAGGTTCAAATGAGTGGATTTAATTTATAAAAGTTAAAAAAAAACCACCTGTCTAAAGCGGTGGTTGAAGCGTCGCTTTAGCAGAATTTATAGTGCGCTCTGCAATTTAACTTAACTCAGCGCATAAGTACTACATCACATTTTTATCTCTTTGGCTAGACTTATTTAAAAAAACTATCTTAATTAAACATTTAATTTATCTCTTTAAATAAAAATCTGTTATCAAATTTTATATTATTGATTCGTGATAAAATCATAATATTATAAATATAACTTAAATTTTTTTAAAAAAGGGTGCTATTAAAGGATAATTAACCCTATTATCCAGAAATACTTTTGTTAGAGTTTACTAACTATCGATATTTATCGATAGTTAACATAAAAATGGGAGCTAATATGAAGATAATACAAGGATTAACAGGAACAATAGCTAGCTTAACTACTGTAGTTATTTCCTTACTTGCTTTAGGTATCGTTGTTTCTCTACTAGGTGCAAACGTACCCTTTGTAGGTGGAATAGCAGAAAATATCATTGGCCTAGTACAAGGTTTAGGTGATGCTGGAATAGTTGGATTGATAGCGGCTATTATCATTCTTAACTTATATAAATAATTAACACTCCCTCTAGATTGTTAATAAACAGGTTAAAATCCCTAATTTTACATTCTAAGATTAGGGATTTTTTGATAGGATAATTAATAATGAATAAT
>CAJQTK010000014.1 GCA_905620495.1 uncultured Candidatus Pelagibacter sp.
GATTTATTTGAAAAAAAAACAATTATTACAAATTTAAATACAAAGATTGTTTTCAAAGAAGGAAAGATTACACAAAGTTTGTATAAAACTGCAGTTGATCTAAATGTTCAGCCCAATATAATTATTGAGTTTGCAAGAATTTATGGCTTCCAAGTTGATTTTCAAAGAGACATTAGAAAAAATGATAATTTTCAGATTATGTATGAGGTGTTTGAAGATGATAATGGAAAAGTATTTGAAACGGGAAATATTATTTTTGCAGATCTTAAACTGAGTGGAATAAATAATTCATTATATTATTTTGATAAAAAAGGAAGTAAGGGACACTACGACGAAAATGGAAAGAGTGTTGAAAAGGCATTGATGAAAACACCTATTAATGGTGCAAGACTTTCATCTGCATTTGGAATTAGAAAACATCCTATTGATGGTTATAATAAAATGCATAAAGGAACTGATTTTGCAGCACCAATGGGTACACCTATAATGGCATCAGGTAGTGGTGTCATAACAAGAGCTAGATGGTGTGGCGGTGGTGGAAATTGTGTAAAAATAAAACACAACTCAACATATGAAACCATCTATGCTCATATGAAAAATTTTGCACGTGGAATAAAAGAAGGGGCAAGAGTTAAACAGGGCCAAATAATTGGATATGTTGGATCAACGGGAAAATCCACTGGTCCACATTTACATTACGTGGTAGTTGAAAATGGAAAAAAAATTAACTCACAAAAATTAAAATTACCCTCTGGAAAAATTCTTAAGAATAAGGAGAGAAAAATATTTGAAGTAGCTAAAATTAAATTAGATGTTTTGAAGTCAGAATTAATTATTGGCTTAAATTAACTAACTGCAGACTTTTTTTCTTCTACCTTTTTTTCTGTGGTTTTTACAATTTTTTTAACTGTTGGTTCTGGAATAATTTTTTTTACCAAAACATCTTCAGTTTTAACTAGCTTTTCATCATTAGCTTCAACTTCTGCTGGTTTTATAGTTGTGCCTGGGGAAGAGTTAACTCTTGCCATTCTAATACTTTCTTGCTCATTTTGAACTCTAGTGAAGTGATCGGCATGCTGAAAGTAATTTTCTGATAAAATTTTATCCTCATTTGCCAAAGCCTCTCTTGCTAAATCATTATATTTTTCAATTAGCTTTGAAGCATTGTGGTTATTTCTAGCAGGTACATTTCTTCGAAAGTTATCATTATTAGAAAATTTAGATCCTTCATTGTTAGTTCTAAACGGAGGTCTTCTATTATTGTTAGTTCTAAACGGAGATCTTCTATTATTATTACTTCTAAATGTTACCATATTTTTATTTTTTAATTTAAATTTTAGTGCTGATTATACAGCGATCATTATTTCCATAATCCCTTATGGATTTGTTTACGTAAAAACCTTCTTCTTTTAATATTTTCTTAACTTTATTTTTTTGATTAAATCCAATCTCTAAAATAAATTTTCCATTTTTCTTAATCAGATTTTTTGCTTTATTAATAACTTTTCTGATTTTTGAAAACCCATCAAACCCACCACTTAAAGCTAACTTTGGTTCAAAGCTAATAACATCTTTTTCCAAATATTTTAAATTAAACAATTCAATATAAGGAGGGTTTGAAACAACAAGATCATATTTCCCTATTTTAAAATTGTCAACACTAGAATGAAAAAACTTTACTCTACTTGTTAAGTTGAGTTGTTTTGCGTTGAGTTTACTTACATTTATACTTTTGTTAGAGATATCTATTCCAGTTCCATAAAAATTAGGCCTCTCTTTTAGTATAGATAAAAGGATACATCCAGAGCCAGTTCCAATGTCTAAAACCTGTAATTGTGAATCCTTTGAATAAATTTTTAAAACTTGCTCTATTATTAATTCAGTATCAGGCCTTGGAATTAATACATCTTTATTAACAAAAAACTCATACTTCCAAAACTCTTTTTTGTTTATCAGATAGGCAACTGGTTCCTTTTTTCTTCTTCTTTCAATTAAATTTTTAAATGTCTCTACCTGCTCTGAATTTAAAAGCTCCTTAGGATTTAAAATTATATATTTTTTATCTCTCTTAATTGAATTGGATAATAATATCTCACTATCAAGTTGAGGATTAGGTATTTTGCTTTGTTTTAGGGTTTTTATTCCCTCGTTTAGAATATTTTCTATATTCATTTTAATTTAAATTGCCCAATTTTTCTTCTTGTGCTTGTAGTGTTAGGCTTTCCACCATTTCATCAAAGGCCTCGCCTTCTAAAAAAGCTTCAAGCTTGTGTAGCGTTAAATTAATACGATGATCTGTTACCCTTCCTTGTGGAAAATTATATGTTCTAATTCTTTCAGACCGATCTCCAGTTCCTATTTTACTCTTCCTATCTTGTGATCTTTCTCCTTCTATTCTTGATCTTTCTAGCTCATACAGTCTTGATCTCAAAATCAACATTCCTTTTGCTTTATTTTTGTGTTGTGATTTTTGATCTTGCTGAGACACAGATAATCCAGTTGGAATATGAGTGATTCTGACAGCACTATCAGTTGTATTTACAGACTGTCCTCCTGGGCCACCAGCTCTAAAAACATCAATCCTTAGGTCTGAATCATTTATCTTTATGTCAACCTCTTCTGCTTCTGGTAAAACAGCTACTGTTGCAGCAGATGTATGAATTCTTCCTTGCGTTTCTGTATCTGGAACCCTCTGAACGCGATGAACTCCACTTTCATACTTCAATGTTGAGTAGATATTTT
>CAJQTK010000015.1 GCA_905620495.1 uncultured Candidatus Pelagibacter sp.
TTCTTCTAGATTTCTAAAATAAACCTCACCCTTTTTCTCAAATATTTTTGAAATACTCATTCCAGCATTTTCTACAATCAAATTATCTATATCAATAAATGGAAGATCTAATTTTTTAGAAACTAAATTGCCAATAGAAGATTTTCCAGACCCCATCATGCCTAAAAAAACGAGGTTTTTAATTGAATACATAAGCTTTCTTTATTGAAAAAACACAAATATGTCTTAATTTGAAATTAATAGAGAATATATGCAATTTTCAAAAAATACAAGTACTGGCACAAGTAAAAACTTTATAATTAAAATAATATTAGTTTTTATTGTTATTATTGGTGCAGTGATATTATTGAACAAAATTGATTTTCCATCCCCTAATACAGAAATTGAAAAAATCATTCCAAATGAAAAACTTAAAATTATTAAATAAAAAATATTTATCATTTATTTTATTTTGTTTATTTTTTGGATTTACCGCTCAATCTCAAGAACCTATTGATATATGGAATATTGAAGAGAAAAAAGCTACTGAAAATCTTGATACAATTGAAAATACTGAAGAAAAAAACGTTACACAGAATAGCATTTATAAAATGCAATCCCAAAAAGATAATCAAATAAATATAGAAGAGGATCAGGCATTAGCCTCAAATACAATCAAAATTGTAGGGCTGTATGATCCAGCAGAAAATGGACTAAATATTAATATGTGGTCTAATTCAAACGGAGAGCAAATCTTAAATATATTTAAAAGAATTAATAAAATGAATCTTTCAAAAGATGCTTCAGAAATTTTAGATATTTTACTTTTAACTAATGCTCATTATCCAAAAATAAATATTTCGAAAGATCAATTCTTAGAATTAAAATCAAACTGGCTTATTAAAAATTCTAATCTTCAATTAATTGAAAACTATTTAATAAGAAATCAAATAATTAACGACCACCCCAAACTTACCAAATTATTAGTGAATGATTATCTTTCTAGATCTAAAATAAAAAAGGCATGTGAGATATTTTCTAATATTAAAGGTCTAATCCAGGATGATTATTTATCAAAATTTAACATTTATTGTTTAATTAATAATAACAAAAAAGAAGAGGCTCAATTATTATTAGATTTAAAAAAAGAAGTAGGTTTTGATAATAAATTTTATGAAAACAAAATAAATTTTTTAATGGGATATTCTAATGAACCAGATGTAGAGATATCAGAAAATACAATTTTAGATTTTCATCTATCACACAGGACCAATCCCCAATTTAAATTTGAACCTAAGGACTCTACATCCAAACAAATTTGGAAATATTTATCAACATCAAATTTATTAGATAGTACTAAAGATATAGAGATTACTGATATAGATAAGATTAATCTTATTGAAAAAGCCACACATGAAAAACATTATGAAGAAAAAGAATTATTTGAACTTTATAAAAGATTTCAATTCAATATTAATCAATTATTAAATATTAAAGAATCCACAAAAGTATTATCAGCTGTTGAATCAAGAGCGTTAATTTATCAAGGAATTTTAATTACTACTGAAATTGAAAGTAAACTTCTATTAATAAATGCTTTAAAGAACTCATTCAAAAATGAGGGCATGGAAAATGCATTTGATGGGGAGCTAAGAGCGTTTTTAAAAGAGATTGAAAAAGAAGAAGTTCCTTCTAATTTTACCTCTTTTTATAATAACTATATTGATTTAGATAAAACTGAATTAACCAGTATTAAAATAAATAATAAAGTCTTACATCAATCAAAATTAATTAACTATTTCAAAGGTGGAGTTTCGTTAAAAAATATAACTAAAGATTTAAATGATTCATTGAAAAAAGTTAAAAAAAATAAAAAATATTTCTTTTCAAAAAAAGACATCATTCTAGTTGAAACTTTTAAGTCAGACGGTATTCAGGTATCAAAAAAATTTAAAGATCTATATGAGATAAAAGAGTCAGAAATACCCTCCGATATTCAAATATTTATTAATACTTCCGATATGGCAGCCGCTATGCTGCGAATTGTTGAGATTATTGGGCAAGATGAGATAAAAGACATCGATGATGATACATTATATTTTATAATCAGTACCCTTAATCAGCTTGATGTTGACCCACTAAGAAATAAGATTCTTCTTAAAGTTCTTCCTTTAAAAGTTTAAAATTTATAATAAAATAATCTCTAATTATGTCAGTTAAAAAAATTTTAACAGAACCAAACAAGTTATTACGTCAAATATCAAAGAGTGTTGATAAAGTTGGTGATGCGGAGAGAACACTAATGGATGATATGCTTGATACAATGTATGACGCTCCTGGTATTGGTCTTGCAGCTATTCAGATTGGAGTTCCTAAAAGAATTATAGTTATGGATCTTGGTAGAGATGAAGATAACAAAGAACCAAGGTATTTAGTCAATCCAGTTATAAAAAATAAAAATGAGGAGAAAGCAAAATATGAAGAAGGATGCTTATCTGTACCAGACCAGTTTGCAGAGATAGAAAGACCCAACTCATGTGAAGTCGAGTATTTGGACTATAATGGAAAAAAACAAGTATTAAAAGCAGATGGATTATTAGCAACTTGCATTCAACATGAAATGGATCATCTAGAGGGAATTTTGTTTATTGATTATTTATCGAAATTAAAAAAATCAATGATTATAAAAAAACTTTCTAAGATTAAGGTTAAAAGAGAAATTTTTTAGAAAATGTTAAAAAAAATTGTATTTATGGGTACCCCATTATTTGCTGTGCCGATATTAAAATCATTATATCAAAATGGTTACTCAGTATCAGTGGTGTATACACAGCCACCTCAAAAATCACAAAGAGGACAAAAGATTAATAAATCACCTGTTCAAGGAATTTCAGAAACCCTAAAAATAGAATACAGAACACCAAGTTCATTAAAAAACAATACTAAAGAATATAATTACTTAAAAGAATTAAATGCGGATATAGCAATTGTGGTTGCTTACGGACAAATTATTCCAAAAAAGTATTTAAGTTTAGTTAAAAAAGGTTTTATTAATATTCACGCATCACTCCTTCCAAAATGGAGAGGAGCAGCGCCTATTCAAAGATCAATTATGAATTTAGAAAAAGAAACGGGTATCAGCGTTATGAGAATAGAGGAAAAATTAGATACAGGACCTATTTGTAATTCTTATAAAATAGAAATTATGACTGATGATAATTCAGAAACAATATCTGAAAAGCTTTCCACAATAGCGGCGGAAAAAATATTGGATAATATTGACAATATCCTAGACGATAAAATAGAATTTAAAGAACAGAATCATAATGAAGCAAGCTATGCAGCCAAAATTGAAAAAACAGAAGGCCAAATAGAATGGGGTGAAACTGCAGAAAATATTATTGGTAAAATAAATGGATTATATCCAAGTCCTGGTGCTTTTTTTACTTACAATGGGGAAAGATATAAAATTTTAAAAGCAAGTTTAGCTCTTGGTAGTGGTAAAATTGGAGAGGTATTAGATAACTATTTAGAGATTAGTTGTGGCAATAAAAAATCAATTAAAGTTCTAGAAATTCAAAGACAAGGGAAAAGGCCTCAAAATATTAGTGAATTTATGCTTGGATCGCAAATTAAAAAAGGTTCAAAATTAAGTAATGCATAGATATCAAATTTTAATTGAATATGTTGGAACCAATTTTGTTGGTTGGCAAATTCAATCTAAAGGAAAATCAATTCAAAAATTAATTCAAACAAAACTATCTAAACTTTTAAAAGAAAAAATATTATTAATTGGATCTGGAAGAACAGACTCAGGGGTTCATGCCATTGAACAATCAGCACATTTTGAATGCAAAAAAGAAATTCAAAACATAGATAAATTTTTAAAATCAATAAATCACTTTGTAAATAATATGAGTGTATCAATTATAAACATTAAAAAGAGAAACATAAATTTTCATGCAAGATTTTCTGCAAAACAAAGGATTTATAAATATGTAATTTTTAATCGATTGAGTAGACCTTCTATAGAAAAAGAAAGAGGGTGGCACATAATTAAAGAGCTAGATGTTACTTTAATGAAAGAAGGTGCAAAAAAACTTTTAGGCACTAAGGATTTTTCTACATTTAGATCATCAAGCTGTAATGCTAAAAGTCCAATTCGAACTATGAAATCAATTAAAATAAAATCAATTAAAGGAAGAATTGAAATACAATTTAAATCTCAATCATTTTTACAACAACAAGTTAGATCAATGGTTGGTTGCTTAAAATATCTAGCTGAAAAAAAATGGGATTTAAAAAAGTTTGATTTTGTTTTTAAATCAAAAAAAAGAATACTTTGTGCTCCTCTTGCACCAGCTGAAGGTTTGTTTTTAGAAAAAGTTATTTATTAGATTTTTGTCGACCAATACTGAATTTTTTATTAATTCTCCATCTTGATTCAGTTCGAACAATATAACCACAACAGTTTTTAGAACGGCATTTACATGCGAATTGTTTATAGTCTTCATCGTAACCAAAACCATAATCGGCAGTTATTTCTTCACCTTTTTTAATATCCTTTATGGCAACCACCCATAACTTTAAACCTGTTCCATTATAATCACAGTTATTAGAACAAGAGTGATTTATTAACCGTGCAGGGTTCCATGAAACATCTCCATCCATGTCATATTTCTTATTTAAGTTAAATAAGTAGATAGGTTTTGCATTATCAAATCTTTCAGTCTCTTCTGTTTGTTTTTTAGTAATAATTTTACCAACATAATCAATAATTCTAGTACCTTCGTTAATATCTTTTGCAGCATAAAGGCCACGACCCTTTTTATCGATGTCAGATTTTTGAATTCTATAAAGTTTCATCATGAGTTCTTTAATGTCTATTGAGAAATTATCAATCAAATTCTATTAAAGCTTTTACATGCATCTCAGTACTTTCTTGAAGTGCTAAGAGGTCGTAACCGCCTTCTAGGATAGAGACCACTTTTCCATTACAATATAATCTAGATGACTCTAAAGTTCTTTTGGTGATTTCGTAAAAATCTTTGCTCTCTAATTGAAATTGGGCTAATGGATCATCCTTATGGGCATCAAAACCGGCAGAGATTAATATAAATTCAGGTTTAAATTCATCTATTTTTTTCAGTACATATTCATAAGCACTTAAATACTCCTCAGAGGTCGTGCCAGCAGGCAGTGGAATATTGAATATATTATTATGTTTACCTTTTTCTTGTTCTGTACCAGACCCAGGGTAGTACGGGAATTGATGAGTTGAAATATATAAAACTTTCTCATCGTCATAGAAAATGTCTTGCGTTCCGTTTCCATGATGAACGTCGAAATCAATGATTGCAATTTTATTAAGTTTATATTTATCTATTAGGTAATTAGCTCCAACAGCTACATTGTTGTAAATACAAAAACCCATAGCTTTATTTTTTTCTGCATGGTGTCCTGGAGGTCTGACGGCACAAAAAGCATTTTTAAATTCATTATTTTGAACACCATCAATAGCCGTAATGATTGATCCTACGGCATCTGAAGTCGCTTCTTTACTGCCTGGAGAGACAATTGTATCTCCATCTAAAAAAGACAATCCTTTCTTTGGAAAAGATGATTCTACAAAATTTATATAATCAGAATTGTGAGTTATTTCTAAAAGTGATCTGTCAAATTTTGAAGGTTTTTTCCAAATCAAATTTTTATTATCTAACTTTTTAAAATTGTCGATTACTGCTGTAACTCTATCAATTTTTTCTGGATGTCCGTCGCCTGTATTGTGATTTTGATAAGTATCAGAGGTGATTAAACCAGTTTTCATTTAAGATTTATATTCTTGGTAAATGGTTTCTCGCTCTACTTTAGCCATTCCTATAGTTCTTTCTACAAACTCATTTCGCTGTTCTCTATTTTTAAAAATAAAAAAACAAACTGTATCTTTAGAATGATAAATGGCTTTTAATTCATCATCAATCTCGCTTAGTTCTTTTGGGATATCCGCTTTAATGCAAATCATTAAAAGTAATTTTTAAGAATTTCAGAATATATTTTTGTTAACTTCTTTAAATCTGAAATAGATACTGCCTCATCTACTTTATGCATTGTTTTGCCTACTAGACCAAATTCTAAACATGGAGCTATTTTTCTAATAAATCTCGCATCTGAAGTTCCACCTGTTGTGGACAGTTGAGGTTTAATTTTTGTAATTTTTTTTATAACATCTTGAATCATGTAAGTAGTTTTATTAGGTTTAGTTAAAAAAGCTTCACCTGATACACGGTATTCTATTTTAAAATTAGACTTATTTTTTTTAGTAATTTTTTTAAAAATTTTATTTAATCTATTTTTTAAGCTAGAGGACGTGTGTTTATTGTTAAATCTTATGTTAAATGTAGCTCTAGCAACACTTGGAATAACGTTGTCAGCAGTATTATCAATATTAATTTTAGTTACTTCTAAATTTGTTGGTTGAAAATCTTTTGTTCCTTTATCAAATTTTATTTCTTTTATTTCATTTAGTATTTTGATCATTGTAGTTGATGGGTTGTTAGCACGATGAGGATAGGCAACGTGGCCTTGAGTTCCAATTATAGTTAACTCTGCATTGATACTTCCTCTTCTACCAATTTTAATCATTTCACCAAGTTTATTAGGGTTAGTAGGCTCTCCAACTAAACAAAAATCTATTTTTTCTTTTTTCTTTTTTAGGTAATCAACTACTTTTTTGGTGCCGTTAATTGCAACACCTTCTTCATCACCTGTAATCAATAAACTAATAGAACCCTTAAATTTTTTATTATTTGATATAAAGTTATTTACTGCAACAACCCAACTTGCTATTGCACCTTTCATATCATTTGCACCTCTTCCAATTAAGTGGTTTTTTTTAATAGCAGGACTAAATGGTTTTACAGTCCAATCTTTTAAATTTCCTGGAGGCACCACATCCAAGTGACCTGCAAACATAAAGTTTGGTTGTGTATTACCTAATCTTGCGTATAAATTTTTAACTGGTTTAGAATTTTTGTCTTCAAATTCTAATATTTTATACTTAAATCCAATAGTAGTTAGTTTATTGGCTAAGAATTTCATTACACCTACATCAATAGGTGTAATGCTTGGAAATCTTATTAGCTCTTTTGCTAATGTAATTTCATTATAAGTTGGCATTTAGTCTCTCAATAGATCGTTAATAGAAGTTTTAGATCTAGTTTTTTCATCAACTTGTTTAATTATTACCGCACAATATAAAGCAGGCCCCTTACCATCTTTGCTTGGTAAGCTACCTGGAACTATTACTGAGTAAGGTGGAATTTTTCCATAGATTACTTCACCAGTTTCTCTGTAAACAATTTTTGTAGATTGACCAATAAATACACCCATAGATAAAACTGACCCTTCACCTACGATTACTCCTTCAACTATTTCAGACCGAGCGCCAACAAAACAGTTATCCTCAACAATTGTTGGATTAGCCTGCATTGGCTCTAATACTCCACCAATTCCAGCACCACCAGATATGTGACAGTTTTTTCCTATTTGAGCACAAGACCCAACTGACGCCCAAGTATCGACCATAGTTCCCTCATCCACATAAGCTCCAATGTTTACAAATGAAGGCATCAAGACAACATTTTTTCCAATGAAAGATCCATGTCTAACCACTCCATTAGGCACCATTCTAAAGCCAGCTTTTTTATGCTCTTCTCTTCCCCAGCCTGCAGTTTTCCCTCTAACTTTATCCCACCATGTTGCGTAAGGGCCTGCAAGAGTTTGCATTTCGTTAGTTTTAAAACTTAAAAGGATTGCTTTTTTAATCCACTGATGAACTACCCACTCATTATCTTTTTTTTCAGCAACTCTTAAAACACCTTTATCAACAAGTTCAATTGTTTTTTTAATTGCATTTAATATTGATTGGTCTGATTGACCATTAATTGAATCTTTATTGTCCCAAGCTGTATTGATAATGTTTTCAAATTCTTTCATAGTTTTAACTTATCTTTTGTAGGTTAGTTTTATTGTGCTTTTAATATATTAATTTCTTGAAGAAAAGAAGGCAAGATCTTAATCTTATAATCAATATAAGGTTTATGGGCATCTTTTTTTGCAAAAGCCTCATCATTTTCAAGCCAACAAGTTTTCATTCCTAGATTTTTAGCTTGTTCTAAATTATGAGCAATATCTTCAATCAATATTGATTTTGTTGAATCTAAATCAAATTTTTCTACAATTTTTTTGTAAGGTTCAATTTTTGGTTTTGGGATAAAGTTGGCATCAACAATATCAAATGTTCCATCAAACAAGCCATCTATACCCAGTTGTTTAGTTACGTTTTCAACATGAGCATGAGAACCATTTGTAAAAATATATTTCTTTTCCTTAATTTTAATTAATTCTTCTCGCAATAGCTCATCTTTGGGAAGCCAGCTAATATCTATATCGTGAACAAATTCAAGAAATTCATGTGGATCAATTTTATCATGATTCATTAACCCTGATAATGTTGTTCCATATTCGTAGAAGTACTCTTTTTGAATTTCTCTTGCTTTAATTAAATCTACATTAAATTTTTTTGAAATGAAGGAAGACATCTTCTTATCAATCTCTGAAAAAACTTTTGTTTGACCGCTATAAAGAGTGTTATCAAGGTCAAATAACCAGTATTTTATATTAAGTAAATTTTTCATTCTCTAATTAAAGTTCCGGAACCTTTATCAGACAATAGCTCAAAAAGAATTGAGTGATTTTTTCTTCCATCAATTATCACTACCCCTTTAACCCCGTTACTTGCAACATTTAGACAATTGTTAATTTTAGGTATCATGCCACCAGATATAACCTTTTGATCAATTAATTCTTTAGCTTTTTGAGAGTTAATTTCAGGTATTAGTTTTTTTTCATTATCTAATACACCTTGTACATCGCTAATAATCATTAATCTTCTAGCTTTTAACTCAATTGCAATCGAGCCTGCTGCAGTGTCGGCATTAATATTAAAAGTCTGATTATCTTTATCAGACCCTAGAGGAGCAACTACTGGTACTTCATTCAATTTTACAGTTTCGTTTAAGAAATCCTTGTTAATTTTAGTGGGTGTTCCCACAAAACCAAGGTCTTTATTTTCTTGTGTGACAGTAATTATATTATTTTCTTTTGGGGTAATTCTTTTTGCCTTGCAGGACAAATCACTTAAAGCCTCTACAATTTCCTTGTTAAATTCAATTAATACATCCTCAACTATATTGATGGTGTTTTTATCAGTAACTCTTAGTCCATTAATAAAATTACTTTTAATATTAACTTCTGCAAGTTTGCTATTAATTCTTTTTCCACCACCGTGAACAATTATGGGATTAAAGCCAAGCTTATTTAAAACAACAATATCTTTAATAAAAATTAAAAATAATTTTGGATCAACTAAAACACTACCACCGCATTTAATGACAATAAATTCATCATTATACTTTTCTAAGTATTTTTTTACTTCTTCAACTGTTGGACCGTCTTTAGGTAAAATGTTTATTAACTCTGCTTCTTTTAACAATGACATTTAAGTTGTTTTAATAGTCATTTTTCTTTGAACAATATATTGTTGAATCATTGTGAAGATATTGTTGAAGCTCCAGTAGATAACAAGACCTGCAGGAAACGGTGCAAGAATTACAGTTAGAAACAGTGGAAAGAACATAAAAATTTTAGCCTGTATTGGATCTGGTGGGGTTGGGTTAAGCTTTTGTTGTATAAACATAGTGATACCCATAATGATAGGCCACGCACCTATTAATAAGAAAGAAGGTGGATCCCAAGGAATTAAACCAAAAATATTAAATAAAGACGTTGGATCTCTATCACTTAAGTCGTGTATCCATCCGTAAAAAGGCATGTGTCTCATTTCAATAGTTACAAATAAAACTTTATATAAAGCAAAGAAAACTGGAATCTGAACTAGGATAGGCAGACAACCTGACATAGGATTAACTTTTTCTCTTTTATAAAGAGCCATCATAGCTTTTTGAAGAGCCATCTTATCATCCTTGTGTAAAGTTTTTAGATTTGCCATCTCAGGTGCTAATAATTTCATCTTTCCCATGGACTTAAAGCTAAAGTTAGCGAGAGGAAAGAAAGCTAACCTAATACAAACTGTAACAGCGATAATTGCTAAACCGTAATTGCCAAGTAATTTAAAGAAATAATCCAATACAAAAAATAAAGGCTTAGTTATAAAATACATAAAGCCCCAATCAATCGCTAGATCAAATTTATTGATATTTAGACTTTCAGCATAACCATCAATGACATTTACTCTTTTAGCTGCAACTATAATTTGAATTTTTTCTTCAATAGAGCTGTTTGCTTTAACCTCAATACCTTTTGTGGATATGTAGTTAGCTCTGAATTTATTTTTATAGTCAAAAGTTGTTTTAAACTCTTTACCTTTAGGAGGTATAACCGATGTAACCCAAAACTTATCTGAAATAGCAACAAATCCTTCTTGTGCAGTTTGGGTGAACTTCTTTTCCTGAATATCGTCGTAATCTTCTTCAATTAACTGATCGTCAAGTACGGATAGAAACCCCTCATGTAAAATATAAAAACCAGATATTTCTGGTAATTTATTTCTAATAATTTGCCCATATGAATAAAAATTATAAGATTTATCTGATGCATTAATTATTTTTTCTTTTACAGTAAATAAGAATTGATCATCTAAGCTTATATATTTTTCGAATGTAATGTCTTGAGAGTTACTCCATGTTAGTTTTACAGGACTATTATTAGTTAATCTTTTATTTCCAGAAACTTTCCAAACTGTAGAAGCATCAGGTACGTCTATATTTTTGTTAGTGCTTACAAAGCCACTTTCAATTAAGTAACCATCTTCAACATTTCTTGGGCTCAATAGAGTTATTTTATCACTTCCATTAAGTTCAACATTATATTCTTTGAAAGTTAAATCATCTATTGCTGCACCTTTTAAAGAAATAGATCCAACAACACTACCATTTTCAAATTGAATTCTATCATTTTCTTTTAAAGCATCTGCTCTTGAAAGTTTTGCGAAGTTTTCATTTTTATCTAAGCTAGGAGTATCAGTATTATTTTCAATTTTTTTTTGTTCAGCTAAATTTTGCTTGATAATTGCAGGGTCAGGCTGAAAAAAAAGAGAGTATAAAATAATAACTGCTGCTGATAGTGATATTGCTGCTATTACGTTTCTAGTATCCATTATTTCTTAGTCTTTAATTCTTTATTTACCGGATCAAATCCTTCACCACCACCTAATATTTTGATAGGGTGACATGAAAAAATTCTTTTTGTACTTTTTGAAATCCCTTTAATGAGTCCATATGTTCTTAAGCATTCAATTGTATATTCTGAACATGTTGGAAGATATCTACACGAAGGAGTTAAATAGGGACTAATAACCAATTTATAAAATTTGATCAGGCCAATTAAAATGTTTGATATAATATTCATTACTTAATTTTTTCTATATCTTTAAATAAAGTGTCTTTTATTATCGTATATTCGTTGTTTAGCATAGTTATTTTCGCAATCACGAGGTAAGAATAGTTAAAGTTTATTGATATATTTTTTACAGCTTCGTTTATAATATTTCTTAATCTTCTTTTAACTTTATTTCTTTTGACGGCACCACGGATCAGTTTTTTTTTAGCTACAAAGCTGATATTTAGTTTTTTATTATCTTTGTCTTCAAGAGAACCAAAAAAGAGGGTAATATATTTATTTGAGATTTTTTTCTTCTTAAGTAAATTTTTAAAATCTTCGTTTTTAGAAAGAGCAACAATTTTGCTTTTCATTTAATCTAGCTTATTTACCTTTTGGCTTTTTTTGAGTAGATGACACTGTAAGATCCTTACGACCCTTATCACGTCTTCTCTTAAGAAGTTTTTTTCCACCTTTAGTTGCCATCTTTGATCTGAAGCCATGCTTCTTAAGACGTTTTCCAACTTTGGGCTGATATGTTCTTTTCATAGGATTTATTTAAGTTTTTTTAAATTTCGATCTTTATAGTAATTATATGTATAAATAGCAAATAGAAGATTTTATAATACCACTAGTAAATTATGGAAAAATCAAAAAAAGTTAAGATAACTTTAGGTTTATTTTATCTTCTAGTTGTTTCATCATTTTTATACTTTTTTTTATCAAAATTCACCCTTGAAGAATTAACCAGCTATGAATTCATTAAAAATAATAGAGATTATTTTTTTGGATTAAAGCAAACCAATTTATTTTTAATTTCACTAATATTTTTAATAGCTACAATTATTTGGGTTATTATGGGTGGATTTGGTTTACCAGTTGCACTCCTAGCAGGGTTTATTTTTGGTAAGTGGCTTGGAACTTTTATTTTAATAATTGGAATGACTATTGGAGCAACGATTTTATACATGTTTGGTAATTATTTTTTAAAAGAAATCATTAAAGAAAAGTTTTTAAATAAATTTAAAAATTTAGAAGCTAAATTTAAAAAATCAGAATTTATTTACCTTTTAATTTATAGATTTATTGGGGGTATTCCTTTTGCATTATCAAATGTATTGCCTTGTATTTTTAATGTTAGAGTAAGTAGTTTTTTTTGGGCAACATTAATAGGACTAACACCGCAATTTTTTTTAATAGTTTCAATTGGAAGTGGACTTGAAAAAATCATAGAACAAAATTTAGAAGCTCCAAGAATCATTGACTTGATATATTCACCAGATATATATATTCCAATGCTTGTGTTTGCGGCCTTAATAATAATCACAATTATAGCTAAAAAAATATTCTACAAGAATTAGTCTGGTGCCCCCACCAAGAATCGAACTTGAAACTTATCCTTACCATGGACATGTTATACCATTTAACTATAGGGGCTATTTTGGTATTTATTGAAGTATTTCTATAATAAATCATTTTTTCAAAAAATTGCCTTAATTTTTTTCATATAATGATTTATATCTAGCGGAGGAAAATTTTATGGGAATTCATTACGATTATAAATCTACCAAAGGCAACAAGCTAATGGAAAAGCAAGCTAAGAGAGAGAAGAAGCTTGCGGAAAAAAGAGCAAAACGTGAAGCTAAAGAAGGTCCAAGAGTAGAAGAGGAGCCAGAAAAAACTTTAGATGCATCAAAGCCTATCACTTTAGATTTTTTAACTAATCCAGATAAATAATGAGTGATAAAGAAAAAAATGAAAGATTAAGTTTAGCACTTAAAAAAAACCTTAAAAAAAGAAAAATTTTTCAAAAAAAAAATAAAAAGAAAAGTAAATAATGTCAGTACTTTCCGATAAATCTATAAGAAAACTTGCACTAGAAGAGGCAATGATTTCTCCTTTTGTAGATAAGCAGGTAAGAGACGGTAAAATTTCCTATGGACTAAGTTCATTTGGTTATGATGCAAGAGTAGCTGATGAATTTAAAATATTTCACAATGTAAACTCTTCTATTGTTGACCCCAAAAAATTTACTTCAGATAACTTTGTTACAAAAAAAAGCTCTGAATATATTATTATCCCTCCAAATTCTTTTGCCCTAGGAACCACAATGGAAGTTTTTAAAATTCCAAGAGACGTTATGTGTATTGTTGTAGGTAAAAGCACATATGCAAGAACTGGAATTATTGTTAACGTAACACCGATTGAATCAGAGTTTTTTGGCACCGTTACTCTAGAATTTTCAAATACTACTCCACTTCCTGCAAAAATATATGCAAACGAAGGAGTTGCACAATTTTTATTTCTAAAAGGAGATCAGTCTCCAGAAACTTCATACGCTGACCGTAAGGGTAAATATATGGGTCAAACTGGAGTAACTTTACCAAAAGTATAATCATGAAAAAATTGGAAGTCTTTGGAGCAGCAAAGCTCAAGGGACAAATTAGAATTTCAGGCTCTAAAAATGCATCCCTTCCTATTTTAGCTGCAACATTGTTATCAAATAAAAAAATATCTTTAACAAATTTACCAAGAGTTAAAGATGTTGAAACGATGATTAAACTTTTAGAGTCAATGGGCTCTAAAGTGAAAGTATCAAAAAATAAAAACTCTTTAGTAATTAAAAATGATAAAAAAATAAAAACAGAAGCTAGTTATAATTTAATGTCAACAATGAGAGCAGGAATTATTGTATTAGGTCCATTACTAGCAAGATTTGGAAAAGCTAGAGTATCAAGCCCCGGAGGATGTAATATTGGATTTAGACCTATTGATATTCATTTAGAAGCATTAAAAAAAATGGGTGTAAAATATAAAATAACTGATGGATATATAAATGCAAATGCTAAAAATGGATTGATAGGAGCAAAAATTAAATTTCCAAAAATTTCTGTTGGTGCTACTGAAAATTTAATGATTTCTGCTTGTTTAGCAAAAGGTCAAACTGTTCTGTCTAATTGTGCGATAGAACCAGAAATTAAAGATTTATCAAATTTTCTTTGTAGTATTGGTGCGAAGATTGTTTGGACCGGAAGAAGACAGGTTAAAATTATAGGTGTAAAAACTTTTAAACAGTCAAACTATAAAATAATGTTTGATAGAATTGAAGCTGGCACCATGCTTATAGCAGGTGCAATTAATCAAGGAAATTTAAAAATAACTGGTATAGAATCCAACATTCTTAAAACAGAAATTGATCTTTTAAAAAAGATTGGTGCAAAAATTAATCAAAAAAAAAATGAGATCATTATTAAGGGCAGTAAAAAAATTAAAAATATAAACATTAAAACATCACCATATCCTGGTGTTGCAACAGATATTCAAGCACAATTGATGGTGTTATTGTGTAAAGCAAACAAGAGATCCACGATTAAAGAAGATATTTTTGAAAATCGTTTTCAAAGTGTTCCAGAGTTAAAAAGAATGAATGCAAAGATTGAAGTTAAAGGTAATCAGGCAATAATAGAGGGAAATACAATATTTAAAGGAGCTCAGGTTATGGCAACTGACTTAAGAGCCTCTGCCTCATTAGTTTTGGCAGCTTTATGCGCTAAAGAAAAAACGACAATTAGTAGAATTTATCACCTTGATAGAGGCTATGAAAACTTAGAAAAGAAATTAAAAAAAGTAGGGGCTAAAATTAAGAGAATTAACTAATGAATAAAAAATATTTATCAAAAATTATAGCTACAGACAATGAGGGATTACAAGTAATCTCAGCATGTTGCTCTGGAGCTGAAGTTAAAGTTGATGAAATTAAATATCTTCAGTCAAACAAAGTTTTTTTATTATCCTTAAATAGATCTAAAGTAGAAACAGATGAGAAAGATAAAAAAGTTACTAGTATTTGCAAATTCGAATTTGTAGATAGAGTTAAATCTAAAAATATTAAACAAAATGATCTTGAAGAAAAATTAGAGTTAATTGGGATGGATTATTTAAAAAATAATGACAATTATGAGATAAACTTAATGTTTACAAACAACGCATATATTACATTATCGACAGAAATAATTGAAGTAACTTTAGACGATCAAAACAAAGCTGATTAATGATTAAGATATTAGATAGTAACAAAAAAAACTTTTATACAACACTTAATAAAATTATTAATAAAAGAAAAAATATTAATAAATCCAATTTAAAGTCTGTTGAAAGAATAATTAATAATGTTCGTAAAAATAAAGATAAAGCTTTAGTTTATTATGAAAAAAAATTTAATAATAATTCAAAAATAATTCCTAGTAAAAAAGAAATAACAAAAGCAATTAAGCTATTAGATCCTAAAATTAAAAGAGCAATTGATGATACTTATAAAAGAGTAAAAAACTGGCACTCTAAGCAAAAGCCGAGAGATATATATTATAAAGATGAATTAGGTAATAAATTTTATTATAGAAATAAAGCTATCGAAAGTGTTGCTTGTTATGTACCATCAAACCTACCCTCAACACTGATTATGTGTGCTGCACCAGCTATTGTGGCGGGAGTTAAAAGAATTGTTTTATGCACGCCTAAAATCAATGGAAAGCTAAATGGTGCAGTTTATTATGCAGCATCAATATTAGGTATTAAAGAACATTATAGTTTAGGAGGGGCTTCAGCAATTATGGCATTGGCAATGGGTACTCCAAAAGTTAAAGCTGTGAATAAAATAGTTGGGCCAGGGTCTAGTTGGGTTGCATTATCTAAAAAACTTGTTTTCCTTGAAGGATTATGTGGAATAGAAGCTATGAATGCGGGACCTAGTGAAATTTTATGTTGGGCAGATTCGTCTACTTCACCAGACATAATAGCCTCAAGTATGCTTGCTCAAAGTGAGCATGATAAAGAATCTTTAGCAATGTTATTAACTAAAGATAAAAAACTAATTAAAAAAGTTGAATTATCTATATTGAGTCAAATAAAAGACTTACCTAGAAAAGAAATAGCTAGAAAAAGCTTAAGAGCAAATGGTGCATTAATCTATGTATCAAGTGATAAAAAAATTGTTTCTATAATAAATCATCTGGCACCAGAACATATAGAAATTTTATCTAAAAATTATAAAAAATATTTAAAAGATATTATTGCAGGGAGTATCTGTATTGGCCCTTACAGTAGTATGGCATTAAGCGATTATGGACCAACACAACATACTTTACCTACGATAGGTAGTGCTAAATTTTCATCTGGATTAGGAGTAAAAGAATTTATTAAGCAAATAAGTTATAATGAACTAAGTAAAAAAGGTGTTGCAAAGCTTGGAAAGAGTGGTTATTTGTTAAGCACTTTTGAAAACCTCATTGGCCATAGTAGGTCGATAAAAATAAGAATGGAGAAAAAATAATTTGTCAAAACAAGAAATGCTAAGCTTTTCTGGCATAGTGGAAGATCTTCTTCCAAACGCAATGTTTAGGGTGAAGCTAGAAAACGGTCATATAGTGACGGCGCATGCTGCTGGCAAATTACGTAAGAATAGAATTAGAGTACTTCAAGGTGATAAGGTTCAAGTAGAAATGACGCCTTACGATTTGACCAAAGGTCGTATCACTTTTAGAGGTTAATATGGGGCCCTGTAGCTCAGTTGGTAGAGCATCGGACTGAAAATCCGTGTGTCACTGGTTCGAGTCCAGTTGGGGCCACCACCATCACCCTAAAAAAAATCCAAATTATTATTGAATATTATTCGGAATTGTCTAAAAGATTGATAATGATTATAAATATTACATATAGAAAGACTTTAAGAAGTACTCATAGAGTTTGTTTCCATAGCCTGTAGGCTATTTATTTATAATATAATTTTAAATCCACACAAAAATAATATAATAACAAGGAATGCCTGCGTAGTATAACGGTTAGTACGATAGTTTGTGGAACTATAGGATTTGGTTCGATTCCAAGCGCGGGTACCAAAAAAAATGGATAAAGAAAATAAATTAATTCCTGGGTTACCCTCAGGGTTTGAAGATAGATGGGGCAAGAAATTAATTATCAAGAAAAAGTTAATTAATATAATTGAAGCTAATTTTGTAAAATTTGGCTTTGGTGCTCTTGAAACTCCTTCATTTGAAATTTCTGAGAATATTGGATCATTTCTTGCAGATGACGATAGTAATCCTATGTCTGACGTATTCTCATTTAAGGATGGTGAAAAAAATATTACTCTTCGATATGATTTATCAAGCCCGTTAGCTAGATTTGTTGCACAAAATAATCAAGAATTACCACTACCTTATAAAAGATACCAAATGGGTGATGTGTGGAGAAACGAAAAAGCAGGCAATGCCCGTTACAGAAGTTTTTTACAATGTGATGCCGATATAGTTGGTAACGTTAACCCAGCTCAAGCAAATGCTGAACTTTGTAATTTAATTGCCAGTACACTTCTTGCTTGTGGTTTAAAAAAAGATCAGTTCGTTGTTAACATTAGTAATCGAAAAATTGTTCAAGGGTTAATTGAAGACCTTAAAATATCCGAAGACAAAAAAATAAAGGTTATGAGGGCAATTGATAAATTAGATAAGCCTGGCTTCGGTTTAAGAGGAGTTGAAGATTTATTGAAAAAAGAAAGAGCAGATGTCAGTGGAGCAGTTACTAAAGGTGCTGACTTAACTGATGATCAAGCTTCACAAATAATTAATTTCTTAAAAGTAAAAGATTTAAAAGAATTAAAAGACAATTTAAAAAACCCACTATCTCAAGAAGGAATTAAAGAGTTAGAGGATTTATTAGAAATTGCGAGTTACGGCGATTATCTAGACCAGATTAAAACTAATTTTACTATTGTTAGAGGTCTTGCTTATTATGATGGTTTTTGTGTTGAAACAAATTTAAATTTCAAAGCAAAAAACAATAAAGGTAAAGAAGTTGATATTGGAAGTATTTGTTCAGGCGGACAATACAATAAGCTAATCTCAAGATTTAAAGGGGTTGATATACCAGGAACTGGAATGAGTATTGGAGTGGATAGGTTACTTTTTGCTATGTTGCAACTAGATCAAATTGAAGTTGATGAGAAAAAACCAATAATTGTCTGCGTAATGGATAAAAAATATTTAAAAAATTATTATGAGATTTTAAAAGTTTTAAGAGACAATAATATCAACTCTGAAATATTTTTAGACAGTAAAAAAAATCTGGGTAAACAATTAACTTACGCTAACAAAAAACAATGTCCTGTTGCAATCATATGTGGTGAAAATGAATTTAATGATAATACAATTACTTTAAAAAACCTTTTAGGCACTAAAGGTGAAAACAACCAAGTAACATTTCCAAAAGAAAACTTAATTAATGAAATCAAAAAATTTATCTGAAAAAATCCTTAGATCAGTAAAATCTAAAGGGTTTAAATACATTGATTTACCTTCAGTGATTGAAGCCAATCATATTGTGCAAAGATCTGGTGAAAATTTTAGGAAATTTATTTTTTCATTTATTGATCAAAATGGCAGTGAGCTTTGTTTGAGACCCGATCTAACCATTGTATCCTGCTTAAGATACATAGAGAACAATCTAAGGGGTAAAGAGAAAATATTTTATAGTGGTCAGGCTTACAGAAAGTCTAATAATAAAAAAGATTCTATTATTAGAGACCAAGTAGGCTTTGAAATAATTGGATCTAAAGGGGAAAAAAATGATGATAAAGAAATTATTAACACAGCCTTAAAATCATTATCAAATTTACAATATTCAACAGGAACTTTGAAGATTGGAAATGTTGAAATTTTTAACCTTCTTATATCCAAGTTAGATATTCCAAAGCGCTGGAAACTAAGACTTTCAAGGCACTTTTGGAGAGAAGATTATTTTAATGATTTATTAAAAAGGTTAGAGACGAACTCTGATGTAGATCCAACAATCGTTGAAGTAGATAAAAAAAGATATTTAAAAATGCTAAAAGAGAATCAGCAGACTATTGTTGCAGGACGTTCTGTTGAAGAAATTTTAAAGAGATTTAACAATAAAATTAAAGACCCAAGAAGAGCAAGCAAAGGTAAAAATGTTTCAAAAATTATTAAAGAGTTTTTAAAGATTAATTGCCCGATAAACCAAGCTGCTGAAAAACTTAATGACTTCTTTAAAAAGAATAAGATTAACTTAGTTGTTGAGCAAAAATATTTTCCAACCTCATTAAATAAAATTCAAAAATTAAATGTTCAATTTTCAGCCTCATTCGGCCGTCAATTAGAATATTACACAGGCATGGTTTTTAAAATTGATATTAAGTCTAAATCTAAAAATATTAATATAATTAATGGTGGACGATATGACAAATTAATTTCAGATCTTGGATCAAAAAAACAAGTTCCTGCAGTAGGAGCTGCTTTAAATTTAAATTATTAATGATAAAAAATATAATTAATATTGGCATCCCCAGCAAAGGTAGACTTAGAAAAGATATTTTAAAAATTTTTAAAAAAAATAAATTAAATTTAGTATCTGAAAGAGGAGAAAGAGATTTGTTAGGATCTATTAAAAACTTATCTAATGTTAAAATACTGTATTTGCATGCAAGAGAGATAGTGGAAAGACTTGGAGATGGATCTTTAGACCTTGGATTTTCTGGTTATGACCTATTAAAAGAAAGTGAAATCAATATTCAAAATAAAATTAATGTAGTTAAGAAATATGGATTTGGTAAAGCAACACTGGTAGTTGCTATTCCCGATCCTTGGATTGATGTTCAAACTGTTGCTGATTTAGAAGAAATTGCTTTTGAATTTAAGGACAAAAAGAAGAAAAGATTGAGAGTTGCAACAAAATATCCAAACTTAACAAGAGAATTTTTATTCTCTAAGGGTGTTACGCAATTTAAATTAGTTGGTAGTTTAGGTGCAACAGAAGCATATCCATTTACTGGGTCATCTGAAATTATAACTGATATTACATCAACTGGTGAAACTTTAAGAGCAAACAATCTTCGAATCCTAAAAGATGGTGAAATATTGCAGTCAGAAGCTTGTATGATGATTTCTAAATCATCATATAAAAATAGTCTGGTTAAAAAATTAGTTAAGCTACTTTCTAAGTAAAGTATCTTTTACGTAAATTAGAATAATCTTAATAATATCTAAGTTTCTAAGTACAGCATAAATTGTAATAATAGCCCCTATAATAAAAAATATTTTTAATATTAATAAAAATTCCATAGGTTTATTTCTAAATAATTAAATGCATTAAGCAACTTAACTATGATTAACCTGCTTTATATTGTAAAATAGGCAAGAATCATGGATGGTATTCTATTAACCCTTATAGTTTTGTTGCTTGTAGCAACTTTAGGTATTTTATATCTAAATTTAAGATCTAATCCTAAAGATGAAAATAAAGAGAATGAAGAAATCGCAAATTTAAATGCAGAAATTGTTAAGCTAAAAGACTCTTTAAATATTACCATTAATACTTCATTAAATTCTATGTCGACGTCATTTAACTCTCTATCAACTGGAGTAACTAAAGACATGACAGCGGCTTTAACAAAAGTTGATGAAAAAGTTGGTAACTTCAATAACCAAGTAGAGTTATTAAATAAAAGCCAAGAAGGTATAACAAAAATTTTAGCTGGAGTTAAAAAATATGGAACTCTTGCAGAGTTTTCATTGGATGCTTTAATCAAAGACTTATTACCTGCCTCTCAATTCATAACTAACGTTAAGATGAAAGAGGACACAAGTGAAAATGTTGAATTTGCAATCAAACTTCAAGGTGATGTTATGGTTCCAGTAGACTCACATTTTCCAGTAGAAAAATTTAAAGCAATTACCGATGGTTATGACGCGGATGATAAAAAAGCTGTTGCAGACGCAAGAGCAAAATTAGCTGCTGCATTTAAAGCTAAAGCTAAAAGTGTTAATGAAAAATATATTGTACCACCAAAAACTACAGATTTTGCAATTGTTTATGCCCCAACTGAAAGTTTATATAAAGAATTAACTGAATACCAAGATCCAACTACTAAAGAATTATTAACTCAAGAATTAATGAAAAAACATAAAGTTGTAATATGTGGCCCAAATACTCTTTCTGCTTATTTACAATCATTACACATGGGCTTTCAATCTCTAAAAGTTCAAAAGGGTGCAACAGAAATTTATGATCATTTAAAAACAATTAGTACAAGATTTTCAAAACATTTTGATAATATAGTTTCTCTTAGAAAAAAATTAGAAGAAGCAATGATCGTTGTTGATAAGTTTGGAACTGACGCAAGGTCAATTAGCAGAAGCCTAGAAAATATTAAAGATCCTGAACAAGTTGATAAAGCTGTTCAAACAGAAAACGTAGAAAAATTTGTTGACCCTTCAAAACAAGCAAAAAATTAATTTCTTTTTCTCTTCAATACCGTTTATAACTAACTATATGCAGTGGAATAACAAATTTACTTATCCAAAATCCATGAGATCAATGGTTAGTGGTTCAAGAATGTATGCTGTAAATCAACAAAAGCTTCCATCAGTTACATCAATTTTACAAGCAACACAAAGTGAAGAAAAAAAAGCAGCCCTTGCAAATTGGAAAGCAAGAGTAGGAGCTGCTGAAGCAAATAGAATTAAAAATGATGCCTCAAGCAGAGGAACATCAATGCATGGCTTTCTAGAAAAATATTTATTAGGCCAGTTAAATCTAGAATTATTAGAAGAGGAGAATAAATCTAAAAAAATGGCTGATGAAATTATTGAGCAAGGAATTAAAGGAAAATTGTCAGAGATATGGGGAACGGAATCTTGTTTATACTACCCCGGAAAGTATGCTGGAACGTGCGATGCGGTAGGTGTGTATGAAGGGCAAGAAACCATTATAGATTTTAAACAATCCAATAAACCTAAAAAAGAGGAGTGGATTGAGGACTATTACCTTCAATTAGGAGCCTATTCATTAGCTCATAACGTTGTTCATAACTCAAACATCACCCAAGGAATTGTTTTACTTTGTACTGTAGATAATTTATTCCAAGACTTTAGAATTCAAGGCGCAAAATTAGAAGAATATCAAAACAAGTTTTTAGAAAAAGTTGAACAATTTTATCAACAAAGGAATATGAACTAGTATGAATTTAGCAATATGGGATATAGAATCTAGCAGTGCGAACACTTCATGGGGAAGTATTATTGAAGTGGGTGGTGTTTTAGTTGACGCAAACTTTAAAGAATTAGACAGATTTAATTTAAGATGCAGGTTACCTGAAGGTGAAGTACCTCAGGCAATGGCTTTAATAGTTAATAAAACTAGTGTTGATTTATTAACTAAGGGAAACCTAAGCCACTATCAAATGCTAGCTCAGTTAGAAGCGATATTTAAAAAATGGAGCCCAGCAATATTCATGGGTTGGTCAAATATTGGATTCGACGACGAGATGATAAGAAACGAATTTTTTAGAGGAATTAGATATCCTTACATTACAAATGCTACTCCAAATAAAAGACATGACGGATTAAATATTGCAAGAGGAGCTCATGCGGTTGATGAGAGTGTAGTAAAAACTGAAATAAATGCAAAAGGTAATGCGGTAATGAAGTTAGAATCGTTAGCAAGAATGAATGGATTTGAATCAAGTGGGGCTCACTCAGCTTTATTTGATGCGGAATTAACTGTTAAGGTTTTAGGTTTAATTAAAAAAAATCAACCTGAAACTTGGGATACATTTTTAAGAACAGCAAATAAAAGTGACACAGAAACAATATTTAAAACAGAAAAAATGTTTACTCTTGCAGAATATCATTTTGGTAAAAATTATAGATTTGTAGTTGCGCCACTTCACCCAAAACATTGCATTCATCCAATTTATCAATGGGGCCAAGCATTTGATCTTAAAATTGATCCTATTCCATTATTTGATATGTCAATTTCAGAACTTAAAAGTGCTATTAAAAAATTAAAGTTTTTAAGAACTATACGATCAAACAAAGCTCCTATAATTTTAGAGGCAAGTTATGGATTACAAACTGAACCATATAGCAAACTTGATCCTGATTTAATTAAAGAGCGTGCAAAATTAGTAAATAGTAATGAGAAATTTTCTCAAAACGTTTTAACAGCATTAAGAGAAACTGCTGAAGAAAAAGCACAATTTGATTCACAGATAGACCTACTTGCTGAAGAGACTATTTATAAAAAATTTACTCCTCAAAAAGATACAGCGTTATTTCCAAAATGGCATGCAGCGTCTTGGAAGGATAAATTGATTTTGCTGGATAAATTTGAAGATGAAAGAATGGTAAGTTTTGGAAAAAAGATAATTTATCAAGAATCACCAGAAACATTACCCGCAGACATGTTTAAAACGATAAAAAGAGGGATTGCTGAAAGAATATTGAGTGATGAAAAGGAAAAATGGTGGACTTGCAAAGAGTTCTATTTTGAATGTGATAATTTAAGAGACAGATATACCAATGATAAAGATGAGAAAAAACTTAAGTTTTTAGACGAAATCAATGAGTTTGTTGAAGGTATTCAAAAAAAATACGAGCAAGCCTAATTCTCCTGTGAATTAATTTAAAAAAACCTTTTTACATATTGAATAAATATAATAAGAATTTATATAAGAAACATGCTTATAGATTTTAAAGATGAACAATTTGAAACAAAAATTAAGAACGAAGAAGTATCAATTGTGCAGTTTTCTGCAGAATGGTGTGCCCCTTGTAAGGCATTGATTCCTGTAATGGAAAAGTTATCTGATACCTATAAAGACAAAGCTAGTTTTTACTATGCGGACATTGAAAATGGTGGAATTAACACTGGTTCTGCTGCTGGTGTAAGAGGAGTTCCTACCGTTATAGTTTATAAAAAAGGTGTTGAAGTAGACAGAAAAGTAGGTGGAGTTGCAGAGAGCCACATGAAAGAATTTCTAGATAAGAATATCTAGTTTAAATTTAAAACTTCTCCTGCAAGATATAAAGAACCTGTAATTAAAATCATATCATTTTCCTGAAGATCAATTGATCTAATCGCATTTTCAACTGAGTTTTGGTATTTTATATTCTTATAATTTTTAATTTTTTCTTTAAGTTCATTTCCCTTAATAGCATTAGGTTGATTTGGAATATCAATTGTTGTTAAGGATTTAATATCTTTAAAGTAACCCATATACTCGTTGTGATCTTTGTTTGCCATCATTCCTAATATAATATGTTTTTTACAATTTAAACTTTGAAGATATTCACTTAATACTTTTGCGCCAAGCGGGTTATGAGACCCGTCTATAAATAATAGATTATTCTTAACTAAATCTTTTAGTTTTCCAGATTTTAATTCTTGTAGTCGTGCAATACTTTCTATTTTAGTAATACCATTCTTAATATGTTCATCAGTTATCTTGTAATCTGTTAGTTGTCTTGCAGTTGCAATCGCAGTAGAAACATTTTCTAATTGAAATTCACCAGGTAAATTTGGTTTTGGGAGTTTTAAACCTCCAAACTCATCTTCAAAATAAAAGAAATCATTTTCTTTTAAGACGAAACTGTAATTTTTATTAAAGATTATTTTTTTAGAAGAATTATCTTTAATTGTATTTTCAATACTTTTGTTAATTTCATTCGAGCTTTGTTTCGCAACGATGATTTTAGAATTTAATAAAGTTGATGTTTTCTCAAATATAATTTTATCAACTGTTTGGTCTCCTTTTGGAAGCCAATCTAAATGATCAAGACCAATGGCTGTCACAATGCTTGCCAAGTTTTTCTTTAAAATATTAGTCGCATCAAATCTGTGGAATAGGCCAGACTCAATTAAGTTAATGTTTTCAGGGTATTTTTTAGCATAATGAAGGTAAGCAACAGTTAAAATTTCAAAGAAAGTAATTTGAGTCCCATTATTTGCTTCTTCTATTTCAGAAAAAAGATTGGCCAACTCATCATCTGTTAAGGGCTTGTTATTAAATACAAATCGTTCATTAATTCTTTGGACATGTGGGCTTGTATAAATATTACATTTGTAATTTGCTTCTTTTAAAATTGTATAAAGAGCTTGGATGGTTGAAAATTTACCATTTGTCCCAACAACAGAAATACAATTAATTTTATCTTGAGGGTTACCTAATTTTTCTAAAAGATTTCTAGTTCGATCTAGACTTAGATCTATTTCCTTAGGATGCAGCTTTTGTAAGCGTTCTACTATCTTCTGAAGTTTCATTTTCTGATGAATTTATAGCAGAATTTTTCTTTAACAATATTGATAATAATGAACCTAATTTTTCTCTAAGGTCTTTTCTTTCAACAATTAAATCCACAAATCCTGTTTTTTCAACATATTCACTTTTTTGAAAATCCTCAGGTAATTCCTCCCTAACAGTTCCCTGAATTACTCGTGCTCCTGCAAAAGCTATCAGAGCGCCAGGTTCTGCTAAATGAATATCACCAAGCATTGCATATGATGCTGTGATACCGCCTGCAGTTGGATCTGTTAACACAACAATATAAGGAAGGTTATGCTTTTTAAGCTCATTAATTGCCAAAGTAGTTCTGGTCATTTGTGAAAGTGAAATTAATGATTCCATCATTCTCATTCCACCACCTGAAGTGAAAACTACAAAAGGTTGTTCATTTTCGATGGCATGTTGAATTCCATATAAGAAAGCTTCACCTTCCGCTGCACCAATTGAGCCACCTACAAAATCAAAGTCAGATGCAATAGCAGTAATCTTTACATTGTGAATATTAGTGTTGATCACCATCATTCCACAGTTCATACCTGTTTTTTTTCTAGCAGCTTTTAATCTGTCTTTATAAGATTTAGAGTCACTCCAATTTAAAGGATCATCTTGAGGAATAGGAGTTTTTAAAACTTCATAATTATTTTTACCAAAAATAACATCAAATCTTTGACGAGGACTTATTCTGTGATGCTTATTGCAAGATGGGCAAACCCATAAATTATCTTCTAAATCTTTTTTTAAAATTGGACCTTTACAACAAGATGTCCAGTCACTATTAGCAATTTCTTCTTTGCTTGCACGTTTCTTAATTATTCTTTTTATCTTTTCACCGAAACGTAGAGTTTTTTTAATCCAATTCATGCAATTTTGTTTCTTAATCTTTTTACAATATTAGTTACATTTGTGACAGGATTTTGTCTCTTTTTGATTGATTTTGATATTTCTTTGCACAAAGCACTCCCAACTACCAACCCATCAGCCTTTCTTAGTGATGCTATTGTCTTTTCAGTAATTCCAAACCCGATTACAATATTTTTATTCCTATTTAGATTTTTAATTTTATTGTATCTCTCAAGAATTTTTTTAGGTGAAACCTTTAGTTTTCCACCCGTCGTTGAGAGCATACTGATGTAGTAGACCATATCATGAGAATCTCTAATAATTTTTTTCATTCTGTTTGGTGAGGTAGTAGGAGAGACCAATTGAATAAAGCTAATATCTTTCTTCTTACATTTTTTAGCAAAATCTTTGTTTTCTGGATAAGGTAAATCAACAACAATTAAGCCATCAACGCCAACTTTTTTACAAATATTGATAAAGTTATTATCACCATATTGATAAATCATATTATAGTAACCCATTAAAATTACTGGTTTAGCTTGTTTAGATTTTTTAAAATCTTTTACTATTGAAAAAACATCTTTTATTTTAATTCCATTTTTTAAAGCTCTATAAGCACTTGATTGAATTTGACCGCCATCTGCGATTGGAGTATTATGAGGAAAGCCTATCTCACAAATATCAGCATAGTTTGCAATTGATATTAATATATCTAATGATTTTTTTTTACTATTGTCACCTGCGACTGTGTAAGTGAGTAAAGCAGGTCTTTTTTCATTTTTAGTTTTTTTAAATGCTAAGTTAATTAATGACATCTTAGTTAATCTTCCCTAATCTTGCTTTTAAAATGTCGCGATCTTTTTTGGCATCTCCGCAAGAGTTTACTATAATGATTGTATCCTTGCTTAACTTGGGAGCAATATTGATTGCTTCTGCAAAGGCATGACATGGTTCTAAACTAGGGTTTATTTTTTCAAGTTTGGTTACAAGTTTATAAGCATTTAAAGCATCCTCATCTGTTGCAGATGTATACCTTGCTCTCTTTGTATCTTTTAAAAAACAGTGAATAGGAGACACACCAGGGTAATCTAATCCCGCGGAAATAGAAGCAGTATCATTAATTTGTCCTTCACTGTTTTGACAAACATAAGCAGCAGCACCATGCAATATTCCAAGTTTAGCTCCATTTGTTAAAGGTGCGGCGTGAAGCTTAGAATTTTTTGGTCCACCAGCTTCAACACCAATCAATTCAATTTGTTTTTTATCATAATCCATAAACTCACTCCAAAAACCGTAGGCTGAACTCCCTCCACCAACACAATTAATAAGTTTAACTTTTTTTGGAATTTTTTTCAATTCAGATTGAATTTGAATTTTTAATTCTCTTGAAATTTGAGCTGTACTCCAACCACAAATTTTAACAAATATATTGGGGCCCACTGTTGAACCAACACACATATGAGTATTGTCACAATTTGAAACCCAATATCGCATACACTCACTCACAGCATCAACCAATGTTTGGCTACCAGAATAAACGGGCACAACTTCAGCACCATTTTTTTTCATTGCATCAACATTTGGTTTTTGTCTTTTTATATCTTTTGCACCCATGAATATTTTACACTTAAGACCAAATTTTTTAGCAGCCATACTTAACATTTTGCCAGCATAGCCAGCGCCTGTATCACCTACGACATATTTTTTGCCTGCTTTTTTAGCAATAAGACAATGAACTGTTGCATTATATATTTTATGAGCACCTCCGTTGGCCTCAGACACCATTTTGGCATATATTTGAGCACCTTTTAAATGCTCTGATAGATTTTGAAGCTTTATAAATGAGGTTGGCGAACCTATATAGTTCTTAAAGTAATAATCTCTTTGTTTTAGAAATTTTTTGTCATATCTAAGCTTTTCAAATAAATTTGTTAAATCTTCAACAGGCTTTTTTAAGGTCTCAGGAATAAAATTACCACCAAACTTACCACCCCAAAAACCACTTTTATCGTGCTGATCAATTAAAGGAATTTTCTTTTTAAGCTTCATCATTAATTTGTTTAATTTTGTTTAAAAAAATATTTATTTTTGAAATATCTTTTAATCCAGAAGTTTCTAGACCTCCAGAAATATCTACAATGTCTGCTATTTCTTTATAATTTTCAATATTATCTTCTATTTGGATATTTCCTGCCAGCATTAATTCCTTATTTATTTTAAGATTCTTAATTAACTGGTGATCAAAAGATATGCTTTTTTCATAACCCTTACTGTCGAATAATATTATGTCTGCAAGGTTATTATACTCCATATATTTTATAACATCACCTTGATCTTTAACAGTGATAGCAATAATAATTTGTCTATCATATTTTTCTATAATAACTTTTACTTCAGCTGGAGTGCAGTCATAAATTTGATAATAATCAAATGGTAAATCTTTTATTTCTTCAAGAATATTTTGATCAGGCCGAACTAATACCGCAACATATTTTGAATTATTTTTATTTATTTTTAAAAGTTCTTTAAGTTGGTTGCGTTCAACAAATCTTTTAGATTTTGGGTAATTAACAATAAAACCAATATATTGAGGTGCATTAGGGTGCTCTATTAAATATTTTAATGTTTCAGAATCGGAGATTCCACAAATTTTTGACTTCATCTAATCTATGGACGAAAGAATGTTTTTTATATTTTCTTTTGGATCACCTTTAGTGATAGGTCTGCCAATTATAAGACAGTCACTGCCTTCGATAATTGCCTCATTAGCATTCATTGTTCTTTTTTGATCATCTTTTTCTTCTCCCATTCTTATCCCTGGAGTAAAACATTTAAGGTTTGGTGCAATTTCTTTAATCATTTTAGTTTCAAGTGGGCTACAAATCACACCGTGTAAGTTAGCCTCCATTGCAATTTTAATTAGTCTTTTAACTTGATCTTCAACTTTGTTATTAAACCCTAAGCTTTCCAAGTCTTTATCACCAAAACTTGTTAAAACAGAAACACCTAATAAATTTAAATCAATTTCTTGCGCAGCTTGATTTGCTGCCTTAAGAGCATCTAATCCATTTAGGAGATGAACTGTTGCATAATTTACATTTAAATTTTTAAGTGATTTTACTGATTCAACTAACGTGTTTTTAATATCAAAAAATTTTCCGTCATAGAAAATAGGTTTTTTAAACTTTGAAAGTTCTCTTATTTCTTCAGGGCTTCTTTGAGTGATATATTGTAGCCCAATTTTAATTCCTGAAATATCGTCATGAATTAACTCTAATAAATCCAATATTTCTTTTTGACTTGATACATCACAGGCTACGAAGATATTTTTATTCATCATTGTTTAATTTTTTAAACATTTCCTTAGCCATTTTAAAGTGAATTGTTTTTTTTTCTGGTGTATTTACTTTTTCTCCAGTTTTAGGGTTTCGAGATATTCTAGCTTTTTGAATATTTGTTGAAAACATACCAAAACCTCGCAATTCAACTCGATCCCCACGTTTAAGCGCTTGTTTAATTTCATTTAGAACAACAGACACAACTTTCTCAAGATCTTTTTTGAGGAAATTGGGGTATGATTTTTTGAGTTGGTCTAGAAGCTTTGATTTTACAATAGCCAATTTTTTATTCTTCTTTTTTTTTCTTTTTTTCTAAATCGTCAGATAATGATGAGAAAGGTAAGTTTTTACCACTCGCTTCAGAGCCGTATGTATCTAATGCTACTTTTCTTTCAATCTCTTCAAGTAATTTAATACTTAATGTAACTTTTCTTTTTTCTATATCCAATTCTTGGATAGCACAGTCAATCCTCTCACCACCCGTAAATCTTGCAGGTCTAGCGTCAGCTGCATTAATGGCTATAGCTGATTTTTTGATAGTAAAGTCCATTTCACAACCTTCAGGCCTAACAACTAACCCCTTATTATCTGTTGAAATAATTTTAACAGTAATAGCTTGTTTAACTTTTTTATCTTTAAACCAACTAAGTGGATCTGGTTGAGTTTGACGTAAGCCAACTCTAACCTTTTGTTCTGCAGTTTTAATTTCTAAAACTTTAACTTTTAATTTATCACCAATTTTATGTTTAGCTAACTCCTCTTCTGCATTTGTAAGGTAAGTTAGGTCATTGCAATGTAAGAATGCATCAATATCTATTTCATCAATTTTTAAAAAGATAGAGTATTCGTTTTTACTAACAACTTCACCCTCGACCTCTGAATCAACTGGGTACTTTTTCTCAAATGTTTCAAATGGATTTTCTGTTGTTAAACGATGTGAGATTGCAACTCTTCTTTTCTCTTTATCAATTTCAGTGATAACACAATCAATCTCGTCACCAACTTTAAACATTTTTTTAGATGATATATTTTTTTTAGTCCAGCTTAATTCACTTGTGTGCAATAAAGTTGATAATCCTTTTTCTAGTTCACAAAATGCACCAAAATCCATTAATTTAACAACTTTAACTTTGTAGATTTTATTTAATTCATAATTAGTAATATTTTCAAAAGGGTCTGGTGAAAGCTGTTTCACTGAACAACCTACCTGTAATTTTTCTTTATCTACTGTAATTACTAATAAATCATGTTTTTCACCAATAGTAAAAACTTCGTCAGGGTGATTAACTCTTGAATAAGAAATTTCTTGAAGGTGGACTAATACATCAAGCTCACCATTAACACTAAAAAAACAACCAAATGAACTGTATCCTTTTACTTCAGCTCCTTTAATTATGTCTCCAACTTTGAATTTTTCAACAATCTTAATTTTATCCTCTTTTTTAAATGACGAAATAATTTCTCTTCTAGAAACGCAGGCATTTCCTCTAACTTTATCTAGCTTAATAAGAGCAAACTTTTGTGGTTCGTTCATTAGGTGACTAATATCTTTTAATGGTTTGTCTGAAATTTGTGATCCTGGTAGAAACATTAAAGATCCAGTATCGATATGCTCTACAATACAACCACCCTTAACACGTCCAGTAATTTTACCCATAATAGGTTCGTTCTTTTCATAAGCTTCAACTAGCTTATCCCAACCTTGAATTTTTTGCGCTTTAGAAGCTGATACCAATACTTCACCTTTTTTATCTTCTAATCTTTCAAGAAGAACAGAAATGGTTTCACCTACTTTTGCTTTATCAAGCATACCCATGCTCTTTAATTCATTGATGTCTAAGATTGGCTCAGATTTTAAACCTGGTACCTCAAGAAATACAAAGTTATCAGTTACTTTATTTACGACACCTGTAATAATTTTCCCCTCTTCAAGGTTTGCAGTTTTTGTAAATTGAGAATTTAATAGTTGTTCGAATTCTTTTGAAGCAGCAGTTTCTAGGTTATTGTATATTTCCATTAAGAGTTAATTTTTTATCTATTATTTGTTTTATTTTTAAAAAGCATGATCTTTTAGATTCATTTTCAGAAGATATCAAGTATTGATCCTTTGTTCTTTTTAAAGGCGAAACCTTTCTATTATAGTCACTTTTATCACGTTTTTTTATGCTTTTTAGTACTTCATTGAGTGATATTTTTTTATTTAATCCTTTAAGCTCCTTATATCGTCTAAGTGCTCTGGTTTTAGCACTAGCGGTTATAAAAAATTTAAAGTCAGCTTCTGGCATAATATTGTAAGTTATGTCTCTTCCATCAATGATGGATCCCTTGTATTTTTTTGATGGATTGTAAGCACATTCCATTTGAAAGTTGTGTGCTAATTTTCTGATTTTTATATCTTTTGCGATTACTGAAGCCATACTTCCAACATCATCAGATAAGAGCCTTTTGTTCTGCAGGTCGGACATTTTTAAAGCTTTCATTTTTTTTGAAACAAAAGCGTAGTTAAATTTTTTTGGATTTTTTATTTTTAAATAAGCCAGAAGACGATAAATTTTTCCAGAATCAAGATACAAAAGTTTATAATGTTTAGAGATTAGCTTTGCTTGTGTACCAGCTCCTGCAGCTGCGGGAGAATCAATTGCTACCTGCAAACATGTTTTTTTATATTTTTTCATATTAATTTATTTATTATTTATCTTTTTAATTATTTTTAGAAAAGAAGGAAATGAACTATTTATAGAATCTTTGTCATGAATTTTCCATTGCCCACCAAAAGTTAAAGCAGCAATCGTGCTCATCATGAAAATCCTATGATCTTTTAGATAATTTTTGATTATAATTGGTTTTGTCATATCTAAATTAGGTTGCCCATAAATCTTAATAGAGTCTTTTGTTAGTTCTGTTTTTATACCCATCATATTCAAAATTTTAGATCCCCAGTTTAACCTCGGACTTTCTTTTTGGTTTAACTCAGATAGATTTTTAAAATAAGAAATTCCTTTTGCTCTTGCTGCTACTAAAAAAATAACTAAAAATTCATCTATGGCGCTACTGTTTAGTTTTGTCGGGCAATTTATAGCCTTAAGGTTATTTGAGCTTTTTATAAAAATGTTGGATATTTTTTCACCTCTATAACTTCTTTTATTTTTTAATATTATTTTAGCCCCCATCCTTTTTAAAATGGTAATCACACCTGTTCTTGAAGGGTTAATGTTTACATCTTTAATCAAAAGCTTTGAATTATTTGCAAGCGTTGTAAGTGCCATAAAAAATGCACTTGAGCTTATGTCTCCAGGAATTTGATAATTAAAAGCTTTAATTTTTTTTGGTTGTTTAACATCTATAAAATCATATTTTTTATTTTTTTTAATTTTTATAGGTATTTTTAGGTACTTAAAAAGTAATTCAGAATGGTTTCTTGATTTTTTTGCTTTAATATATGTTGTTCCCGACGCATTAAGGGCTGCAAACATCACACTACTTTTACACTGGGCTGAACCTTTATTTTCTAGATGCTTAATACCTTTTACTGACTGAGAGCCAAGAATTGATAGAGGTAGTTTATTCTTTGTCTTATAATAAAATTTAGCACCGAACCTCTCTAAAGGCAGGGTTACTCTTGAAAAATCTCTTTTAGATAAACTTTTATCACCAATTAACTTTATTTTTTTTGGTGACTTAATTAATAAACCTAATATCAGTCTTCCTAGCGTTCCAGAGTTTCTTGCATTTATTGTTAAATTTTTTTTATATTTAAAACCATTAATTCCACCGCCAAATATCTCACAATAGCTGTTATGAATCTTTACTTTTATTCCTAGTTTTTTTATAGAATCTAGAGCTGCAAGGACATCTTCAGACATTAAAAGATTATAGGCTTTAGATACGCCAGTTGCTTGTGATGCAAGTAAAACCCATCTAATACTTAGGCTTTTATCACCACTAACTTTTATTTTTTTATCAAAATCTTTAATTTTATTTTTTATGATTAGAGCTTTTGACATCGACTAATTAAATTTAAATGAGTCCCCAAAGTAAGCATTTTTAGCTTCAATATTATTTATTAAATCATTTGGAGATCCTTGTGCTACAATTTTACAATTAGATAAAATTACCGCAACATCTACACAAGAAAGTAAATCTCTTGCTTGGTGATCACAGATACAAATAGTTATGTTATTTTCTGTTTGTAAGTTAACAATAATTTCTTGGAGCATTTTGATTGTGAGCACATCTAGTGCTGCAAAACACTCGTCAAGTAAGAGCACCTTTGGATCACTTAATAAAGCTAAAGCAATCACTAATTTTTTTTTTTGACCGCCAGATAAAAATTTTGCTTTAGTATCACGGATAGCATCTAGCTCAAATTTAGCAATTAGTTGATCAATTTTATGATAAATTAAGTTTTTATCTGTAATCACTATTTCTGCAATTGCTTTTAAATTTTCTAGCAAGGTAAGATCACTAAAGTACCCCCCATATTGAGGAACATAACCAATTTTAAATTTTGTAGTTCTTAAATATATTGGGTAATTGATTACATCAGTACCATTAAATTTAATCTTACCGAAGTCTGGCTTAATTAAACCAGTAATCATATTAAAAATTGTTGATTTTCCAACCCCATTAGGTCCCAACATTCCTAAAATTTGTCCTTGATTAATTTTAAAACTTATATTATCTAAAATTTTTCTATTACCAAATGATAGAGATATATTTTCTAATGAGATTATGGGTTGGGGATTTTTAAATGATTTGATTCTAAATTTTTTAATTATTCCCATATTATTTAGTTCCTTCTATTAGCACTTTTTCAGTGCTATCGTTCATAAAAATTTTAGTGTCTTGAGTAATAATGTCCATTTCTATTCTATCAGCAAATAAATTTGTTTTATCTCCAATATAAACAACATTTGTAGTAATTATCCCAAGGTTATTTAAAAAAGAAAAATTTGCATATTCCCCGGTTATTTTGTGGTCAGGATGAGTAATTATTACATTTTTAGAAAAAGTAGTATCATAATTTTTTGTATTGTATTCAGCCAAATCAGAAGTAATTTTAATTGTATCAGAATCTTTTACAAAAATATAAGCGATGACATTTTTTAAAAACATTAAATCAGGACTATCTACCTTAATTTCAGCCTGTTCTGCTGTTATTTGATATTTATTTCCCTTGGTGTCCGAGGAGATATAATCAACATTATCAATATAGTTTGATGTATCACTCTGGCTAATATCAATATTTTTAATAATTGTATTTTCTTTTAAATTTTTAGAACTTTTATTAAAATATTTCAAATAAAATAATAAAGAGATAAAAATAATTAAAAAAACCATTGCAACTTGTGTTATGGTTTTTTTATTCATTTAATAAATATTCGACTGCAATATGTTGTGTATGTGCAAAATTCCAATTGTTTTTTTTTTATTTTTTTTACTATTAACACACAAAGAGGTAATTTTTTTTGCATTCATTATAGATAAAGCTTTTTCAGCAAGTGTATCTTGATCGATGCTAATAGGATTTAAGGTCATTACCTTTTTCACAGTTAAATCTTGGAGATTGCTCTTTTTTTCATTGAATCTTCTTATTTGGCCATCTGTAATGATCCCTATTGTAATTTTTTTATTATTTTGAATAATTAAAGTTCCAAGTTTTTTGTTTGATATAATTTGTAAGGCTTTTTTCATTTTTAACCCCTCATTAACAAAAGGAATTTTACTTCCACTAATCATTAACTCTTCAACTGTTCTTAGTTTAGCCCCAAGGTTTCCCGATGGATGAAATTTTTTAAAATCTTTTTTACTTATTTTTTTTCTATTTAATGTGGATACTGCTAAGGCATCTCCAATACTTAACTGATTAATAGTGCTAGCAGTTGGTACAATTCCAAGACCAGCTTCAGTGACTTCTGGTATAAGCAACTTAATATCTGAGGCTTTATATAGTATAGAATCTTTTTTAGACATTATGCCTATCAAAGTAATTCTGTTTCGATTTGCGTACTTTATGATGTTTTTTAATTCCTCAGTAGAACCTGAGTAACTTATCAGAATTAAAATATCTTTTTTAGAGATACTACCAAGATTTCCATGAGAACAATCGTTTGCAGATAAAGAAAAAGAAGGAGTTCCAACAGAAGAAAGTGTGGCTGAAATTTTAGCTGCTATTAGTCCACTTTTTCCAACTCCACATAGAATTACCTTAGATTGACATTTTGCAATTACTTCGACTGCTTCGTTAAAGGAATCATTAATTGAACTCTTCAGTTTTTTTAAGGCTTTAATTTCTAAGTCGATTACGTCTTTTGCAATTTTTTTATAATCTTTTTTTTTCATTTAATGAGCCCATATATCATCTTTGAATAAAGCCAAATCAAGGTCAACTCTAGTTTTTAAAAATTTTAAACATTCATTATATAAGTCGACTCGTTTTTCTCTAATAAGAATTTTATTTAGTTCTTCATGAATTTTATGCAAATAAATAACGTCATTTGCACAATATTTGAGTTGAGCTTCAGACAATTCACCTCCAAAATCTGAACTCTGAAATTGTTTACTGACATCAATGTTTATAAATTCTTTAATTAAAGTTTTAAGAGAATGGCTATCTGAATAAGATCTAGCTAATTTTGAAGCAATTTTAGTATCAAGAATATTTTTAGTGTCTGTTTTTAAATAGTATTTGATATGTGCCATATCTGCTCTTCCATAATGAAATATCTTTGTAATTGAATCATCAGAAAGAACTTTATTTAAATTTGGAGCATTATAATTTTTTCTATCTAGCTGAATAATATGCGCATCAGAATTTCCACTTGATATTTGAATAAGACATAAAGGGTCACGTTTAACATTAAGACCCATAAATTCTCCATCAACCGCTATAATATTGCCTAAATCTAAATCTTCTGGTAGATCATTCTTGTGAAGTTTAATATCAATATTCATTTTTAATTATATATATATGAAAGTAAAAAATTGTCTAATTTTTGGCGGAAGCGGTCAAATAGGTCGTCATTTAATCAGAAAGCTTACTAAAAATAATTATAAGGTTACTGTAGTCACTAGAAACCTTCATCAAAAAGGATATGTAATAAAAACCCAGGCCAATGCTGGCTATATAGATATAGTTGAAGCTAATATCTTTGACGAAAAAAAGATTAGAAAACTTTTTACACAAACTGATATTTGTATCAATTTAATCGGCATTTTATATGAAAGTGACAAGGGAAATACTTTTAAAAATATTCACTCTATTTTTCCATCTATTTTAGCTAAACTTTGCAAGGAATATAAAGTTCAGCAATTTATTCATTTATCAGCATTAGGCATTAATGATGCTATAGATTCAAGGTATGCAAAAAGTAAGTTAGAGGGTGAGATCAACATCCAAAAAAATTTTCCACTAGCTACCATATTAAGACCGTCAGTAGTTTATTCAGTAGATGACAATTTTACTACAAACTTTATGACTTTGTTAGGTAAGCTTCCATTTTTCCCACTTTATTATAATGGAGATACTAAATTTACTCCAATTCATTGTTCTGATTTAACAGATACAATCTTTCATGTTATTTCTAAAAATATACATTCTAAAATAATTGAGTGTGTAGGACCTGATGTTATTTCTTTAAAAGCAATTTTACAAAAATTATTAAAGCTAATTAATAAGAATAGATTGCTAATTCCTTTTCCATTTTTTGCTGCAAATATTTCAGCAAAATTATTTCAATTATTTCCAAAACCATTATTGACAGTAGACCAGCTTATTCTATTAAAGTATGACAATATTTCTTCAAATAAATATCAAACTAATTCTGATGTAGGAGTTCCAAGCACACGGCAATTCGAGCAAGAAGTTGAAAAATATTGCTACATGTGGAGAGATGGTGGTCAATTTTCTACTAAAAAATATAAACCTACTAATTCTTAATAGAATTTTTTAAACTAAAAATGTATAATTTATTAAATGGCGATTAATTTTATTTATATTTTAATATTTTTAATTTTTTCATTTCTATTGTATTTAATTATCAAATCTATTGTGAGAGGTTTTGATGGGAAAAATAGAAATAAAAAATAATAGTTTTAGAAGAAAATATTATTAAGCAGTATTAACTTTTTTATCAATATGCTGTGGTGCATCATCCTCTTTATCAGTAGTAGTGGGCTCTTCTCTTTTCCCTTTTGGCTGATAAGCATATAGTAAATGAAGTTTACAATATGAAAAATCTTTTAAAGAGGATCTTCCACAGAAATAAAATGATTCTTCCTCAGGATGTCCAACGGGCCACTTACAAGAGCTTTCATCTAGTTCTTCTAATTTTTTAGGATTTTCTGGCTCAAAATCTTTTTCAATAAGCAAAGACTTAAACTTACTTTTTCTTCCTTGTTTTTGTTTGAAATTATTTTCTTCTGAGTTGCTGTTAAAACTTTGACTTGATGAAGCATTTCTAGTTTTAATTTTTGATGACAAGTTTAATCTATGAGCTTTACCAATAACTGCATTTCTACTAATTCCACCAATTATTTCAGCAATTTGGCTTGCCGTGCTTCCATTCCCCCAAAGCTTTTTTAGTTTGTTAACTTTTTCTTCGTTCCAGCTCATAATCTATATTTAGTATGTTAATTAATTTTAATAACTATATACAGATCACACAGGATAAAAAAAAAAACAATAGATATTTTTGTCTTGTACACAAATTTCTCAAAATTTATATATGATTACTTATGGTTGAATTGAATAAGAAATATGAAATTAGTGTAAAAAAATTTGGTTTTATAAATTGGATTGGTTTTAAAAGTTTATGGCTTAAAGAATGCAATAGGTTTATGGTAGTTTGGCAGCAAACATTACTATCTCCACTTGTATCTAGCTTGTTATTTTTGTCAGTTTTATCTTTGGCTTTAGGGAATAATAGAGGAGATGTTCTTGGTTATTCTTTTATCAGTTTTTTAGCACCAGGTTTAATTGCAATGAGTATTTTAACTCAGTCATTTAGTCATTCAGTGTCATCATTAATGATTGGAAAAATTCAGGGAAATATTGTTGATATGCTTTATGCGCCTTTATCAGCATTAGAAGTTTCAATGGCAATAATATTAGCAGCTCTTACAAGAAGTTTTTTAATTGCCATAATTTCAATAGGTGTTTTCTCTCTAATAGTTGAGATGCCAATAAGTAATATTTTATTTATTTTTATTTTTGGTTTTTTAAGCGCTTTTATATTAGGAAGCTTAGGTTTTATTACTGGTCTGTGGGCTGAAAAATTTGACCATACAGCAACTGTCACCAACTTTATTATTACTCCATTAAGTTTTTTATCTGGTGTATTTTATTCTATAGACAAACTTCCTAAATTTTTTCAAACTATTAGCCATATTAACCCATTCTTTTATATGATTGATGGATTTAGATATGGTTTTTTAGGAAAGTCAGATGGATCAATAACTATAGGATTAATCTATTTAACAATTTTAAGTATTGTAATGTGGTATGTGGCTTTTTTTCTTTACAAAAAAGGTTATAAAATTAAGTCTTAAAACATGAGTGCTTTAGCAAAAAATTATAATAGAAGAAAAATTTCATTTAATTATGGAAAAGGAAGTTTTCTTTATTCAACTAATGGAAAAAAATATTTAGATTTTGTCCAAGGGATTGCAGTTAACTCTTTAGGACATGCTAATCCATACCTAATAAAAGCAATTAATAAACAAGCTAAAAAACTTTGGCACGTGTCTAATGCATTTATAATTCCAGAAGGTGAAAAGTTAGCTACAAGATTGGCTAAAAAAACTTTTGCTGATTTTGTTATCTTTCAAAATAGTGGAGCAGAAGCAACAGAAGCAGCAATTAAAGCTGCAAGAAGATATTTCTATTCAATAGGAAAACCAAATAAAAATAGAATTCTTTGTGTAAAAAATTCATTTCATGGAAGAACATTGGCTACAATTTATGCCAGTGGATCAAAAAAAATGACAGAAGGTTTTGGGCCAAAAGTTGATGGATTTGATCATTTCAAGTTTGGAGATCATAAATCACTAAAGAAATCTATAACGAATAGAACAGCTGCAATCATGGTTGAAACCATTATGGGAGAAGGTGGAATTAAAGTTATTCCAGATTGGTGTCTAAAGGGATTAAGAAAAATCTGTAATGAGAAAAAAATTTTATTAATTTTGGATGAAGTTCAATGCGGAATAGGTAGATCTGGTAATTTTTTTGCCTTTGAAAGTTCAAAAATTAAACCTGATATTGTGCCAATAGCTAAAGGCATTGGGGGTGGTTTTCCACTTGGGGCAGTTTTAATGAATAAAAGAGTAGCATCTGGAATGACAGCAGGAACTCACGGCTCAACATTTGGTGGAAATCCATTGGCAATGTCTGTCGGAAATGCAGTTTTAGATCAAATATTTGAAAAAGGATTTCTTAGTAATGTTAAAAAAGTATCGAAATATTTTCACTCTGAGTTGAATAAATTAAAAAAGGACTTTCCAAAAATAATTAAAGAAGTGAGAGGTGTTGGTTTGTTGATTGGATTACAGCTACACAACGATCAAACAAAATTTATTCAAAAATTAATGGATAATAAATTATTGACAATTAGGGCTGCAGAAAACGTTATAAGAATACTACCCCCACTTAATGTTAAAAAACAAGAAATAGATATGGCTATAAAAATTATCAAAAAAGTTTGCTTATCCCAAAAATAAAAATGAACCATTTTATTACACTTAAAGACATACCTGCGACAGACCTTAGAAAAATTGTAACTGATGCAAAAAAAAGAAAAGATAAAAGAAAGAAATTCAGTACGCTTGATGTCGATAAAGATAACCCTTTAAAGGGAAAATTACTTATTCAAATGTTTGAAAAATCAAGTCTCAGAACAAGACTAAGCTTTTACCTTGCAATAAAACAATTAGGAGGTGGAACCATAACACTTAGGACAAATGAACTACATCTTGGAAAAGGAGGTGAGAGTTTAGCTGATACAGCAAGAATTTTATCAACTTATGGTGATGGTTTTATGTTGAGAACTGATAGTGATAAAAAAATAGAGGAATTTAGTAAATATTTAACAATACCAATTATTAATGGGTTGAGTCCATCATCACACCCAACGCAGGTTTTATCAGATATTTTTACAGTCGAAGAGATTAAAAAAAAGCCTATTTCAAAATTAAACATCTGTTGGATTGGAGACTCAAATAATGTTCTTAATAGTTTAATTGCCGCATCAGTTAAGTTTTCTTTTAAATTAAGTATTGGTTGCCCTAAAAATTATGAACCTAAAAAATTTGTACTTGATTGGGTAAAAAAACATAAAGGAAAAATTAATATTTATAATGATGCTAAAAAAGCAGTAAAAAATGCTGATGTTATTTTTTCAGATAAGGTTATTTCTTTAAACGATAAAGTTAATAAAACCAAAAAAATTAAAGATTTTAAGAGCTTTCAAATTAATTCCAAATTAATTAGCCTTGCTAAAAAGAATGCAACTTTTTTACATTGTCTACCAAGAGGTACAGAGGTCTCGAGTGAAGTTTTTCTAGGGAAAAATTCAAAAGTATGGCTACAGGCACTTAATAGAGTGCATGTTCAAAAAAGTATCTTGTTGTATTGTTTTGGTAAACTAAGGTAGCAGCTTAGGACTATCACTGTTTTGATTTAAGTATTTAATTATAGAAGCTCTATCTTTCTCTTTTCTTAAACCAGCATAAGACATTTTAGTTCCCTTTAAGTAAGAAGCAGGTTTTTGTAAGAATCCATTTAATTCCTCAAATGTCCACTGTTTGCCGTATGAAGCTAAAGTTTTAGAATATTTATAATCATCCAAACCACCAACTGTTCTCCCAACAACATTATATAACGCGGGGCCAATTTTATTTTTTCCACCTTTATTTATTGAGTGGCATGCTGCACATTTTTTAAAGATTTTCCCCCCACTTGCTACATCACCCAACGTCATAAATGCACCAATATCAATTTTTTCTACTACTTCGGCGGCTTGAGAAGTTCCTGAGGTCAATTGGTTTTCTACTTCAACTTGATATCCAGGATTTTTGGGTTTCTTTACATGAAAAACACCATCTGCAATCTTTCCTAAACCGATTACAAGCAGTGCAACCATCAAAATTGCAGCAATAATTTTATTTAGTTCAAACGAATCCATTTAATTATAATTATTTTCACATATAACATGATAATTAAAAAAATACTTAATTTTTATAATCTTGCGTCTGTTAGACGCATAGAATTGGTAATTTTATAATGACAAAAACACTAATATTAATTCCGTCAAGAATGGCAGCAACTAGGCTACCAGGCAAACCACTTCTAAAGATTAATAATTTATCGATCATTTCTCATGTTTTTAAAAGAGCAGAAGAAGCTAATATCGGCGAAGCAGTAGTTGCAACTGATGATCAAGAGATACTCAGTGATGTTCTAAAAAATGGAGGCAAGGCAATTTTAACAAGCAAAAACCATAAAACGGGTACAGATAGAATCTTTGAAGCTTATGAAAAACTGAATATAAAAAATATTGACTACATATTAAATTTACAAGGAGACGAACCTGATATTGATAAAGACGACATTATTAATTTGAATAATTTCATGATTAATCAGGATGCTGAAATAGGTACATTGGCAGCAAAAATTCAAGATGATAAAATGTTAAATAATAGAAATGTGGTTAAAGTTATCACAGATAAAAAGTTGGCAGAAAGTAATTTTCCAAAAGCATTAAATTTTACTAGAGATAATTTATCAACAGTTAGTCAAAATATTTATCATCATATTGGAATTTACTCTTATAAGGTAAGCGCATTAAAAATGTTTGTTAATCTAGATCAAACAAATAATGAGAAAAAAAATAAATTAGAACAGTTAAGAGCTTTAGATAATAAGTTAAAAATAAATGTAGCTTTAGCAAAATCTTCTCCTATAGGGGTTGATACTGAAGAAGATTATCTGGCTATAAAAAAAATTATGGAATATAAAATATAAAATGAGCAAAATTTACATTCAAGGAACCTTCGGGGCCTATTCACATTTAGCGGCACTTGAAATTGAGCCCAATGCAGAAGTTATACCATGTAAGACATTTGATGAGTGTTTTGTAAAAACATCCTCAGAAAGTGGCTCACGAATGGTAATACCTGAATCAAATCGTATTACAGGAAACATTGGAATAGAATATTTAATTTTTAAATATAGATTAAATATTTGCTCAGAACATTTTCAAAAAATTGAGCATAATTTATTAGGACAACCAGGAACTAGCTTAAATGATATAAAAGATGTTTTTTCTCACACACAAGGCTTATCTCAATGTTCAAATTTTATTAAAAAAAATAATTTTATTGAACATGTACGCGCTGATACAGCTGGTTCTGCTGAAGCAATTTCAAAAAAAAAAATTAAAAGCGAGGCAGCTATCGCCTCTTTACTAAGTGCAAAAATTTATAAACTTAAAATACTTGCACCCAACATTGAAAATGAAAAAGGCAATGCAACTCGATTTTTAGTTATGGGTAAAGAAGTTTATCAACCAGATTTTGGAGACAAAAAATATATAACATCTTTTTTATTTAAATTGAAAAGCAAACCTGCTGCACTTTATCAATCTCTAGGGGGGTTTGCGATTAATGGTGTAAACCTAACAAAGCTTCAGAGCTACCCAGAACAAAACTCATTTGAATCATATTTTTTCTTATGTGACCTAGATGGTCACATAGAGGATCCAAAAGTTCAAAAATCTTTAGAAGAATTAGGACTTCATTGCCAAGATTTTCACGTGCTAGGTGTCTTTGAGGCTGATAAATTTAGAGAAAAATAATCGAGAAACTTTTCTTGTAGATTGGAAAACATTACTGCTATAATGGTTTTGGAGGCTAGAGGTGAATACTGCTTGAACCCGACCAGATCTTAACAGAAGCAGTCGTAGAGACAGTTTTTCAGGTTTTAGTCTCCTTATAAAAATGAATAAAAATACAAAAGTTTTAGCTTTAAAATATAGACCTCAGACATTTGCTGATCTTATAGGTCAAGATGTTGTTGCTGAAACAATATCTAATTCAATTAAAGCGAATAAAGTCCCTAATGCTTATCTTTTTACCGGGATTAGAGGGATTGGGAAAACTACTACAGCAAGAATAGTTGCAAAATCTTTAAATTGCTCAAATGGTATCGATGAACTTTGTAAAGATGATCTTTGTGAAAATTGTATAGCTATTTCAAATTCAAATCATATTGATGTATTGGAAATGGATGCAGCAAGTAAAACTGGTGTCGACGATGTGAGAGATCTTATTGAATTTTCTAGATATGGCCCAACCACAGCTAAATATAAAATATTTATTATTGATGAAGTTCATATGCTAAGCAAACAGGCATTTAATGCATTGCTAAAAACCTTAGAGGAGCCGCCTAAGTATTTAAAATTTATTTTTGCAACCACAGAAATAAAAAAAATTCCAATTACCGTAGTTTCTCGTTGTCAAAGATTTGATTTATCTAGAATTAAGTCTTTAGAATTATTTGATTTTATAAAAAAAATTAAAGAAAAGGAAAATGGTAATGCATCTGATGACGCACTTAAATTAATTGTAAAGATTTCTGAGGGATCTGTTAGAGACGCCTTATCACTCCTTGATAGAGCATTGCTTACATTAGACAAAGACAAAGAACTAGATTTAGCTTCTGCGCAAAAAATATTTGGTCACTTTGATAAGTCACAATTAATTAGTTTATTTCAGCTTATATTTGAAGGTAAAGAAACAGAGGTTTTGAATGTATATAGAGAAATTTATAACCAAGGTGTTGAACCTAAAATTTTTATAAATGATTTTTTAGAGCTTTTATATTATTTTAAAAACATCGAGTCATTAAACATTGATGGTACAAATTTTTCATTAAATGATGAGGAATTTAATAGAATTAAAGAAATTTCTGAAAAAGTTAACAATGAAACTTTAATATTATTTTGGCAGTTTGCTATTAAAGCATTAGAAGAGCTTGATATTGTTTCCAATCAGCATTTATCAATGGAAATGTTCTTAATTAGATTAATTCATTTAAAAGGTATCAAAAACAGCTCAGGCGCTAGCTATGAAGACTCACATCAGACAAATGAAAATATTAGCAAAACATCTCTTTCACAAAAAAAAAATGGTGAAGATTTATTTGGATTAAAAGATAAGGCAGAAACAATTGGTCAAATGAAAAATATTGCTCAAGAGAAAGACGTAACATTGAAAGATAATAAAGAAGTTGAAACACAGACTAATCTTATAAATTCTTTTGATGACTTATTAGAAATATGTTCTTCAAAAAAAGAGAATAAATTAAAATATGAATTAGAAAAAAATGTTAATCTTGTTAGTTTTGAAGATCAAAGAATTGAAATTTCATTTAATGAAGGTCTAGATAAAGATTTTATTAAAGATTTATCTTTAAAACTTTATGAATGGACGAATAATAGATGGATAATAACACTCAGCAAGACTAAAGGCCAACCATCTAAAAAAGAAACAGAAGTTAATTTAAAAAAAGAGTTAGTAGAAAGTGTAAAAAAATCTTTAACTTATAAAAATATTTTAGAAAAGTTTCCAGATGCAGAGCTGATTGATGTTAAAACTAATGAGAAAGAAAATAAGAATGACTGATTTTACTAAGATTTTAGATAAAGCTAAAGAATTAGAGTCTAAAATGAAAGAGAGCCAGGAAAAAATTAAGAATATTCAGGTTGAGGGAGCATCGGGTTCTAATTCTGTAAAAGTTACATTAAATGGTGAAAACGAAATGATTAAAATAAATTTGTCAGACGAAGTGATGAAAGAAGATAAAGTTATAATAGAAGACTTAATAGTAGCAGCTCATAATAATGCAAAATCTGAATTGAAATCCAAAACAGCTGAAGAAATTTCAAAGTCTACAAGTGGATTTGGCATTCCTGGATTTAAATGGCCACTTTAATAACATGCAAAATATTAGTGAAATAGAAGAGTTAATTAAATTAATTGCTAAACTTCCAGGCCTAGGCCCAAAATCAGCAAAAAGAATTGTATTAAAACTTATTAATAATAGAGATGAATTGGTTAAACCAATGGCCAACACTCTAGCTCAAGTTTATAAAAATATTATTAGATGTCAGTCTTGTGGTACCCTAAAATCTAATTCTTTAGGCTGCAATAATTGTGAAAATACAAAAGAAAAATATAATAAAATATGTGTTGTTGAGGATATAGCCGACCAGTGGTCCATAGAAAACTCAAATGTTTATAAAGGATACTTTCACATACTAGGTGGAACAATTTTATCTCCTGGCCAAAGAAAAGAAGATCTTTTAATTAATTCACTAGTTGAAAGAGTTGTTAGAGAAAATATTGAAGAGGTTATTTTAGCAACCAGTGCAACTGTTGAAGGTCAAACTACAGCCTATTATATTCAGGACAGTCTTAAAAAAACAAGTGCAAAAATTACAAAACTTGCACAAGGATTACCTGTGGGTGGCGAAATAGAAAATCTTGACGATGGAACTTTATATTCAGCTTTTAAAAATAGAACTGGAATTAAAACTAATTCTGATTAATTTTTTTTAATCAATCTGTTTAAATGCAAAAGTGGTTCGGTATAGCCAGATGGTTGTGACCTCCCATGAAAAACTAAATCACAAGCAGCTTTGAAAGCAACCGACTTATCAAAGTTTGGTGACATATTTTCATAACCCGTTCTACTTGATCGGTTATATGCTGCATCATCTTTATTTTGGTCATCTACAATTTTTGCCATTTTTTTCATAATTTCGAGAACTTGTTTACTAGTACAAATTCCATGATGAATCCAATTAGCAATATGTTGTGAAGAAATTCTTAAAGTGGCTCTATCTTCCATTAAACCAACATTGTTAATATCAGGTACTTTTGAGCAACCCACACCTTGATCAATCCACCTTACTACATAACCTAAAAGTGTTTGTGCAGAATTTGAAATTTCAGAATTAATTTCCTCAATTGACCAGTTTGGTCTATCAGCTACTGGTATGGTTAGAAGGTCATCAAGTTTTGCTGGCTCTCTATTTTGTAATTCTTTTTGCTTTTCAAAAATATTTATTTCATGATAATGAATTGCATGAAGAGCAGCCGCTGTAGGTGAAGGCACCCAAGCACAATTTGCCCCAGCTTTTAAGTGACCAGTTTTTTGTTCCATCATATCTGCCATTTTATCAGGCATAGCCCACATTCCTTTGCCAATTTGAGCTTTGCCCGAAAGACCACACTGAAGACCAATATCTACATTATTATTTTCATATGCACCGATCCATTTAGAAGATTTCATATCATCTTTTTTAATCATAGGACCAGCCTCCATTGAAGTATGCATTTCATCACCAGTCCGATCTAGAAATCCCGTGTTAATAAAAAATACCCTATTTTCAAGCGTTCTAATACACTCCTTTAAGTTTGAAGAAGTTCTTCTTTCTTCATCCATAATACCAATTTTACAAGTGTATTTTTCTAACTCCAAAACTTCTTCAACTTTAGTAAAAATTAAATCTGTAAATGAAGTTTCGTCTGGACCATGCATTTTTGGTTTAACAATATAAATAGACCCAGTTCTTGAATTACCTTTTTTATTTAAATCATGAAGACATGCAGCTGTAGTAATAAATGCATCCATTATTCCTTCTGGGATTTCAGATCCATTTTTTAAAGTAATAGCAGAATTGGTCATTAGATGACCAACATTTCTTATTAATAGTAAGCTTCTTCCATGTAATTTTAAATCTGTTCCATCCTTAGAGGTATAACTCCTATCTTCATTTAATTTACGCTCATGAGTTACACCTTTCTTTTTAAATTGTGATTTTAAATCACCTTTCATTAGACCAAGCCAGTTACGGTAACAAATGACTTTATCCTCAGCATCGACAGCAGCAACACTATCCTCATTGTCACAAATAGTTGAAATAGCAGACTCTAAAATAATATCATGTATTGATGCACTATCTTGATTGCCATCAGGATTATGGATTTCGAGTGAATTATCCGCATCAAAAATAATATCTATATGAAGGTTATTATTTTTTAATAAAAGTGAAGATAAGTGATCAGCTTTTTTTACATAACCTATAAATTGATCGGGATTTTTTAGTTTTAGACTTAATTGATTATTATTAACTTCAGGAATTTCTGAAACATCTTTCCAGCTTCCTTTTTCAAGGGGTGCATTTTTGTCTAGAAAATTACGCCCATAGTCTATTACCTTTTGTCCTCTTATTGGGTTATATACTTTTCCTATTACCGCTCCATTTGTTTCAGGAATTACATCAGTTCCATATAAGCTGTCATATAAACTTATCCATCTGGCGTTAGCAGCGTTTAATGCATACCGCTCATTCATGATGGGCACCACTAG
>CAJQTK010000016.1 GCA_905620495.1 uncultured Candidatus Pelagibacter sp.
CAACAAATTTTTTATTAAATCATGTGAAAAGATTTTTTGCTATTCTAGTAAGATTAAAAATCTCCCAAATAAATATATAAGTAAGATCAGTATAATTCCAGCATTATTAAAAAAAAAATTTTATGATATTAAAAAAGCTGATGGTATAGATAAAAATATCAATCTATTGATAATAGGAGGAAGCCAGGGAGCAAAGATATTTGACACGTTGATTAAATCTTCAATGATTGAATTATCAAAAAAATACAGTTTAAAAATCTATCAGCAAACCAATTCAGTTAATTTTGAAGTATTAAAAAAATTTTACAAAGATAAGAATATTGATTGCGAATTATTTGATTTTAAAGAGGATATTTCAAATCTTATGAGTAAATCAAATATATGTATTACTAGAGCAGGTGCCTCAACATTAGCGGAATTAGTCTTTTTAAATTTACCCTGTGTGGCAATACCGTTGCCTACTTCAAAAGATAATCACCAATTTGAAAACGCCTTTTTTTATAACGAAATTGGGTGTAATTGGATTTTAAATCAAAATGAAATCAATGATGAGGCTGTAGCAAATAAATTATTTAATATTATAGATAACAAAGACGAATTCTTAGTTAAAAAAATAAATATGAAAAATTTTAGCTGTCAAAATACATGGAATAATATAAATCAGAAAATTATATCTGTTATTAATGAAAATAGAATTAGCAAAAACTGAAATTATACATTTTGTTGGAATAGGTGGAATTGGTATGAGCGGTCTTGCTCTTATAATGAAAGGGATGGGTTTTAACGTCCAGGGTAGCGATGTTCTTATTAACAAGAATATTGAAAGATTAAAAAAAGATAAAATTAAGATCAACATTCAACATAATAAAAATAATATAATGAGGGCCACTATTGTGGTTATTTCATCTGCTATTAAAAAAAATAACCCAGAGTTAATTGAAGCAAGAAAAAAACAACTCCCAATTTATAAACGTGGAGAAATGTTGGCTAATATAGTGTCTTTGACTAAAAATATTGTTGTTACGGGATCTCATGGAAAAACCACAACCACATCATTATTAGCTGCAATTTTTTTAAAAACAAAATTAGATCCAACAATAATAAATGGTGGAGTTCTTAATGCAATTAATAATTCAGCCAAACTTGGTAAAAGTGATTGGTGCATACTAGAAGCAGATGAGTCAGATGGTAGTTTCATACATGTACCACCAACTTATTCTATTGTTACAAATATAGATCGTGAACATATGGATTATTATAATTCAATGAGTGATCTGAAAAATTTATTTATAAAGTTTATTAATAAGGTTCCATCATTTGGAAAATCATTCATTTGTATTGATGATAAAAATAATAACGATTTATTAAAAAAGATAAAAATAAAAAACTTTTATACATATGGAATAAATCCAAAATCACAATTTCGTATTAAAAATATTAAACAAGTAAAAGAGTTTTCAGAATACGATCTAGCAATTAAGTTACCAGGAAAAAGAAATATAGTTATTAATAAAATTAAGATCCCTCTTCTAGGAATTCATAATATTCGAAATTCAACAGCAGCTGTCGCTGTAGCATTAACAATTGGAATTTCACAAAATATTATTAAAAATGGGTTGAAAGAATTTAAAGGAGTTCAAAGAAGATTTAATAAAATTTTTACACATAGAGAAACTAGCTTTTATGATGACTACGCACATCATCCGACAGAAATTAAAGAAGTTTTAAATGGGGTTAGAGCTGCATATAAAAAGGAAGAAGTTATATGCGTATTTCAACCACACAGAATATCTAGATTAAAAGATCTTAAAAAAGAATTTAGCTTATCATTTAAGAAAGCAGATACTGTAATTTTATGTCCAGTTTATGCAGCAGGTGAAAAAATAAAATTAGGATTTAATTATAATAACTTTGCAAAGGATATTATTAAAAATTCTAAGGTTAAATTATTTATGGTCAATGACCAATATGAATTATCAAAGTTAATAAAAAACACTATATACGGAAAAAAGATAGTTGTTGGCATGGGTGCGGGTACAATTTCAGCATGGATGAGGGAACTGCCAAGTTTAATATGATGCCCTCAGAAGAATTAAAAAAATTTTCAAATGAAGTAAGTAGTAAAATTTATTTTGATTATGATTTAAAAAAGAGTAATTGGTTTAATATTGGTGGTAAAACTAAAATTTACTTTAGGGCTGATAATTTACCTGACCTAATATTATTTTTAAAAAGATTTGGAAATAAAGAAAAAATTCATATTTTAGGAGCAGGATCAAATACGCTTGTAAGTGATAATACATTTGATGGTGCGGTTATTAAGTTAGGAAAAAATTTTTCTAATATTTCAATATTACATAATGGTGTAATAGTTGCAGGTAGTGCTTGCCTTGACAAAAAATTATCAGATTTTGCTTTAGAAAATGAAGTTGGAGGTTTCGAATTTTTAGCATGTATACCAGGAAGTGTTGGTGGTGGTTTAAAGATGAATGCAGGATGTTTTAATAAAGAATTCAAAGATATACTGATCTCAATACAAGCAATTGATAAAAAAGGCAGAGTTTTAACAATACCATCAAATAAAGTTATCTTTAAATATAGGAGCAATGATTTACCAGAGGATTTAATATTTCTAAGTGCTTCCTTTAAAGGTGAAAAAAAAGATAAAGATAAAATTAAAAAAGAAGTTTTTGAATTGAAAAAAAGAAAAGATAATGCCCAACCAACAAAAATTAAAACCAGCGGTAGCACATTTAAAAATCCAATTAATCAATCTGATAAAAAAGTTTGGCAATTAATAAAAGAATCAGTGCCACTAGACACATGTTTTGGGGATGCTTATATTTCAGATAAACATTGTAATTTCTTTGTTAACAAAAATAATGCTAGCTTTGATGATATGAATAAACTGATAAAATTTGTTCAAGATGCAGTTCAAAAAAAAACAGGAATTATTTTAGAAAAAGAAATTAAGATACTGGAATAACTATGAAAAAAAGAATTTTAATACTTTGTGGAGGAATATCCAAAGAACGCTTAATAAGCTTGGATACAGGAAAACAAGTAGCCAACGAATTAAAAAAAAATAAATATAGCGTTATAACTTGTGAGCCAGATCACACTTTATTAAAAAATATAAAACTATTTAAACCAGATATAATTTTTAATGCATTACATGGACAGTTTGGAGAAGATGGTTATATTCAAACAATTTTAGAAGCACAAAAAATTCCATATACACATTCAGGTGTGATTGCATCTTCCATAGCAATGGATAAAGAAATTTCAAAAAAAATTTTTATTAAAAATAAAATATTAACTCCTAAATATATTAAATTTGATTATAAAAAAAAGAAAACAAATATTATTAAAATTATTGAAAAAAAATTAAAATTTCCTGTTGTCATAAAGCCAATTAACGAAGGATCAAGTGTGCACGTTTATATTTGCACTAAAAAAAACATAATCAAAAATTTAAAAGTATTGAGTATATATAATCAAATTTTGATTGAAGAATTTATTGCAGGCAGAGAGATACAAGTGGCTATAATGGGCACTAAAACATTAGGCGCAATTGAATTGGAGCCAAAGAGAAAATTTTATGACTATGAAGCGAAATATAATTCAAACGCAAAAACAAAACATATAATCCCAGTTAATCTTGGTAAAAAAGATTTAAAAAAAATAATAACTATTACTCGTAAAGCCCATCAGCTTATTGGCTGTAAAGGAGTTACCAGATCAGACTTTAAGTTTTATAAAGGAAAATTTTATTTATTAGAAATTAATACCCAACCAGGAATGACCAAACTTTCATTGGTACCTGAAATAGCTAACTATATAGGGATAAGTTTTATACAATTAATTGAATGGATTTTAAAAGATGCATCAATTAATAGATAAAAAAAATAAGATAATAATATATTTATTACTCTTATTCATATTAAGCACAACAAGTGGTAAATTTGCACAAAATCAAAACTCTTACTCTTCTACAATTAATCAAATTAATATTGAGGGACTCTCGAATACAAATAACTCGAAAATTCTTAATCAACTAAACAATTTATTTTATAAAAATATATTATTAGTCGGGAAGCAAGATATTCAAAGAGTTATAAGCAAGTATAATGTTATAGAAGAATATACTGTTAAAAAAATTTATCCTTCTACAATTAACATAAATATCAAACCAACTGAATTTGTTGCAAGACTTTCTAGTAATGATCTATTAGTTGGAGGAAATGGCAAGCTCATAGAAGATAAAGAAAATAATGTGATATTGCCTTATATATCTGGAGAATTTTATTCTCAAGATTTTTTAAACTTCAAAAAAAATATTGTAGAATCTAAGTTTAACTTTACAAAAATTAAAACGTTATTTTTTTTTCCCTCAAATAGGTGGGATATTCTAACAAATGATGATATTTTAATTAAGTTACCCCAGGATAATCTTACTGAATCGCTTAATCTTGCCTATAAGATTATAAATAGCAATGATTTAAAAAATAAAAACCTCATTGATTTGAGAATGAACAATCATTTAATTATAAAATAATGAATAACGAAATTTTTAAAACTTTTTTTGATTGTGGTTTTTCTAAAGTAAGAGCTGGTACATTTAATATAAATAACAATAACGAGGCCTTTTATGCTGAGAGTGATTTTTTTACAGATCGATCAAACTTAGAATTAAAAATTCAGAAGATTATTGCTTCTCTTGAGAAAGACACAAATGAATACATCGATAATATAAATTTGATGATAGACAGCCCTAAAATGTTATCTGTGGGTATTTCATTATCTAAAAAGCTTGATGGGTCTAAATTAAAATCAGCAAACATTCAGTTCTTAGTTCAGGAAGCTAAGCAACAAATTTTGAAACATTATACAAATCATAATATTGCTCATATTGTTATTAATAATTATAAGATTGATGATGTTGATTATTCTTATTTGCCGAACGAAATTAAATGTGATTTTATATCTTTAGATATACTTTTTATCTGTCTACCAACCGACATAGTTCTTTACTTTAAAAATATTTTTTCAAAATCTAATATTTTAATTGATCAAATAATTTGCTCTAGTTATGCAAAATCAATTAATTACAAAGATAGTATAAATTTAAGAGGGAACATGTCATTTATTGATGTTGGATTTAATAAAACATCAATAATCTCTTACTTTGATGATAAAATCCTCTCTTTTCATGTTTTGCCAATTGGTGGCAACCATATTACTAAAGATATTTCACAAATTTTAGAGATAGATTTAGAAAGTTCAGAACAAAAGAAGCGTAATTTTGATCAAAATCTTAAACTTTCAAGTGATGGAGATATTTCAATTGAGACCCTCCAAAAAATAATCTTTGCTCGAACTGAGGAAATACTTGAACTATGCGATAAATATATGAAGTTAAATTCACACACGTTAGTCAAGTCTAAGATGGTGTTAATGGGAGAGGGTTCAAGAATACTTGACAATCAGCACAAAGATAAAATTTCTTTTTCAAATGATATAGATTTTTTAGAGGAAACTTCAAAAGATATTTGCCAATCTGGATTTAAATTTATAACAGGGCTAAACAAACAAGAGGTTGTAGTAGTACCAAAAAGACAAATAAAACACGGGTTTTTTGAAAAGTTTTTTCATTTTTTTAGATAAAGCAGTATTTTCCCGTAACATTTATTGTTTTTCTTAATTTCATTCAATTATTTATAAGATTTCAATGTCTATTTTAAATCAAAAAACCATTAATAAAAATATTACCTTTACGGGTATTGGTCTTCATAGTGGTTTGGATGTAACAATGACTATAAAACCAGCAGAACCAAATTCTGGAATAATTTTTAAAAGAATAGATCTTAAGGAAAATAATATAGTAATCCCAAATATATTCAATGTTAGTAGTGCAGTATTTTGTACGACTATCTCAAATGAAAATGGTACTAGCGTTTCTACGATAGAACACTTAATGGGAGCCTTATATGGCTTGGGTATTGATAACGCGTTAATTGAGATTGATAATCAGGAAGTACCAATTTTAGATGGTTCAGCAAAATTATTTGTTGAAGCAATTTCTCGAAATGGAATTAAAAATAGTAACGCTCCAATCAAGATAGTTAAGATTGAAAAGAAAATAGAATTCAATGACGGCAATAAAACAATTTCTATTGAGCCAAGTAAAATTAGTTTAGATATAGATTTTGAGTTAAAATATGAAAATGAAATGATAGGAACGCAAAGAAATTTAGTTAAAGTATTTGAATCTGATTTAACAGATATTTACAATTCTAGAACTTTTTGCTTATTTGAGGATGTGGAAAAATTAAAGGAAATGGGATTAGCCAAAGGTGGAAACCTTGATAATGCAATAGTTGTTAAGAATGACAAGGTATTGAATGAAAATGGTCTTCGTAACGACAAAGAATTTGTAAATCATAAAATTTTAGACTGCATGGGGGATTTATATTTAGCTGGCTATAAAATAATTGGAAAAATAATTTGCTCTCAAGGCGGTCACAAGCTTACAAATCAATTATTAAGAAAAGTTTTTCAAAATGATGAAAATTTTTCATTAATAGAAATCACAGAAAAACACTTGCCAAATACTTTTATTAATAAAAGTCATTTAAAGTCTATAGCTTAAAAAATAGAGTTTTATCCATAATCTGGTAGAATAAGAGAATGATTTCAAAATTTAAAGTATTACTTGTTTTAACATCATTTTTATTTTTTTTGTCCTGTGCAGACAAAGAAAAGAAAATATCTGAAATTATTGAAGTTGACATGGAATTACAAATGTCAAATGCTTACAAGGAAGGATATGCTGAATTGCAAAGAGGAGATGTATTATCAGCTGCAAAAAAATTTAATGAGGCAGAACTATTATTTCCTCAATCACCTTGGGCCGCTAAGTCAGCAATCATGGCTGCATACGCTTATTACATTCAAGATTATTATAGTGATGCAATTTTTGAGTTAGAGCGATACTTAGCAACTTATCCAAACGATAAAGATCAAGTATACGCTCATTTTTTAATGGGTGTTAGCTTTTATGAACAAATAGTAGACGAAAAAAAAGATTTAAAATCAATATTGGAATCGAAAATGCAATTTGAGCTTATAATTAATGAATATCCTGACACTAAATTTGCAGTAGATGCAAAGTTTAAAATTGATTTAATTAATGAGATTCTTGCAGCAAAAGAAATGTATCTAGCTAGATATTATTTAAATAAGACAATGTGGATACCAGCTTTAAATAGATTTAAAACAGTTGTAACTGAGTATGATACAACCATTTATACTGAAGAAGCACTACACAGGTTAGTGGAGGTCAATTATAGATTGGGTTTAGTAGACGAATCTAAAAAATATGCAAACGTATTAGGTTACAACTATCAATCTTCAGATTGGTATAAAAATACTTATAAAATCTATAATAAAAATTATAGAGATGGCATTAAAGAGTTACAAAAAGACAAAAAGAAAAAAATAGGCCTGATAAAGAGATTCAAGGGGTTGTTCGACTAAAATGAACGATAAAGATATAGAAATTGAATATTTAAAAAAAATAGACTTAGCACAAAAATATAATAAATATTATTATGATAAAAATAAACCAATTGTTACAGATCAAATATTTGATTTATTAAAAAAAAATATAATTAACCTTGAAAATAAATATAAATTTTTAAAAAATAAAAGTTCACCAACAAGATCTGTTGGTTTTAAACCATCAAAAAATTTTCAAAAAGCAAAACACAAAGTTCCAATGCTGTCACTTGGAAATGCCTTTGATGAAGAAGATTTAAATAATTTTGAAAAAAAAATAAAAAATTTTTTAAGTTTTAAAGAAATAAATATAATTGATTATAGTGCAGAGCCTAAAATTGATGGAATATCTGCCTCATTAATTTATGTTAATGGACAATTTACAAAAGGTCTTTCAAGAGGAGATGGTACAGAGGGAGAGGATATTACGCAAAATTTAAAAACCATTAATGATATTCCGCTAAAGATAAATGCAAAAAATTTTCCTAAGGAAATTGATATTAGAGGAGAAGTATTTATAGAAAATGAGGATTTTAAAACAATTAACGAAAAATTTGCTAATCCTAGAAATGCTGCATCAGGTTCATTAAGGCAAAAAGATCCTACTATTACATCAAAAATACCACTCAAGTTTATTGCATATACTTTTGGGTATGCTGAAGAAATGAACATCCATAGCCAAACAGATTTTTTAAAAAATTTAAAGACGTGGGGCTTTAAAATAAATCCGTTTAATAAAAAAATTTCAGGTGTTAAAAACTTAATAAAAAATCATAAAAATTTAGAAGAAAAAAGAAAAGAAATCGCCTTTGATATTGATGGTGTTGTTTATAAAGTTAATCATTTTAATTTACAAAAAAGACTAGGTTTTGCTGCCAATGCACCGAGATGGGCAATTGCACATAAATTTTTTGCAAATAGCTCAATATCCGAAATAACAAATATTGAAATTCAAATAGGTAGAACAGGAGCACTAACACCAGTTGCAAAGATTAAACCTGTCAATATTGGAGGTGTAATTGTTTCAAATGCAACACTTCATAATGAAGATGAGATCGCCAGGAAAGACATAAGAATTGGAGATACAGTTACAGTTGAAAGAGCGGGAGATGTAATACCAAACGTGGTTTCAGTAGAATTAAAAAAAAGAGACAAGAATTCAAAAAAATTTATTTTCCCATTGAATTGTCCATCTTGTGGAAGCAATACTGCAAAGGATTATAACGATGTAACTAAAAAACAAGATGCAGTCAGAAGATGTGTTAGTGAAGGCTATAAGTGCGAAAAAATTGCAATAGAAAAAATTAAACATTTTGTATCAAAAGAAGCATTTAATATTGATGGATTAGGTAAAAAAATTGTAGAGAATTTTTGGAATTTAAAATTAATCAGATTACCACAGGATATTTTTAATCTTAATTATGATAAAATAGAAAGACTAGAAGGTTGGGGAAAATTATCAGTAACAAATTTAAAATTTTCAATCGGACAAAAAAAAAAAATTTCTTTAGATAGATTTGTCTATTCATTAGGAATTAGACACATAGGACAAGAAAATGCCAAGCTTATTGCCAGACATTTAAAAACATCTATAAATTTTTTTAAATTAGCAGATGGTACGAATATAGAGAGTTTATCTAATATAGATGGAATAGGTGCAACACAAATACAATCAATAAAAAAGTTTTTTTTAAATAAAACAAATATAAAAGTTTTATCTGAACTAGATAAATGTCTTGAAATAGAGAATGTAATTTTAATAAATAATAAAGGCTTATTAAAAAATAAAACTTTTATGATTACGGGTAAACTTAATGGAGTTAGTAGAGCCGAAGCTAAATCTTTAATTGAAAAGAATTCTGGAAAGATAATTAGTAATGTAAATAAAAAACTTAACTATTTAATTACTGGTGAAAAAGCAACTACAAAAAAAGTCAATACAGCAAAGAAATTAAATATAAAAGTTATCGACCAAAAAGAGTGGATGGAAATGCTAAATAAGACTAGCTAACCATTTTCGTTGTTTTCTATTTAATGAACTAGAGTATTCAGAGTAAATATTTAAATGATATCTAAATAAATAATTTTTTTCAGTTTTATTTAATAATTTATAATTAACTAAATCTTTTTCTATAGGAGCCAATGTAAGATTCTCAAATACTAATTTATTTTTCAATTTTTTGGTATAAATCAAATTTTCTATTCTAATTCCGAAATGATTTTTTTTATAATAACCGGGCTCATTGCTTAAAATCATACCTTTTTCAATTTTAATAGAATTATGCTTAGAAATTGACTGAGGTCCTTCGTGTACATTTAAAAAGAACCCAACACCATGCCCCGTTCCATGTGCATAATCCAAACCTTCTTTATTTAAAAATTTTCTAGCTCTAATATCAATTTTTTTTCCGGTATTGTCCTTTTTCAAGTCAGTAAGAGCGACAGCGATATGACCTTTTAAAACATTGGTATAGGCATTTTTTATTGATTGTTTCTGGTTAGTAAAACAAATAGTTCTAGTAACATCTGTTGTTCCATAGCTGTATTGCCCACCGGAATCGACCAAAAAAAGATCTTGTTTATTAATTTTTTTAGTGGCTTTGGTTGTTGCCCTGTAATGAACAATGGCTCCATTTGATCCTGAACCAGCTATAGTATTAAAACTTGGCGTTAAATAATCTTTATTAAGTTTTCTAAATTTTTCCAATTTATTTTGAGCCTCAACCTCTGTTATGGTTTTTCTATTTATGTTTTTAATCCAATAAATAAACTTTGTAAGTGCCAATCCATCTTTTTTATGGGCCTCAATCATATGATTAATTTCATGTGAATTTTTAATCGACTTTAATTTATAAATTGGGTCATTTTTATTTAAGATTTTAAATTTTGACTTAATTATATCTTCATGAAAAATTGAGCAAGTTTTATTATCAACTATAAAATTCTTGCCTTTTAAGTTGTTAATTAATTTTGAAATATCCTTAATATCAATAACTTGATTTTTATTTAATTTTTTTTCTTTGATAATTTTTTTGGTATTATTTTTTTTAGTAATTAAAAATAACTTTTTATTTCTATCTATAATTAATCTAGCATTAGGTATTGGGCTATTCGGATTATCATATCCTCTTATATTTAAAAGCCACGCAATATTTTCTGGAGCGCTAACAAATAAATAATCAGTATTATTTGACTTTAGAAAATTTGTTATTTTTAAAATTTTAGATTGATGTGTTTCACCTGTTATATTTTTTTCCAAAGAATAAAATGGTTTAGTTTTTTTTTCTTTAAATTTGAATATTTGATCAATTAAATTATCATTAATTGGAATAAGATTATTATTTGAAAAATAATTTTGAATATTTTTTGATGTAAATAACTTTGGATCATAGCCTAAATTATAATTCTTAATAATAGTATGGGGTAGTCTTTTATGGATTTCAATTATATTAAAATTTCTATCTGATTCTTGTTGCGCTTGAATAGTGTATCTTCCATCAACAAATAAATAGTTTTGTTTCCTAAGTATAACAGCAATACCTGCGGAACCAGAAAAATTACTAATATTTTTTAATCTATCATTTTTTGCATACTCAGAAAAATACTCATCATTTTTAGGTACGATATAACCATCAATTTCAAATTTTTTGAATTTCTCCTTTAAAATTTTTATTTTATTTTTTATCATTTAATTCTTTTTTGATACCTTGCCCAACCAGGACTTCTTTTTCCATCATCAATTTCAAAGTCTTGATTAAATTCAAAATCATTATCATCATCTTTAGACTCATCAAAAAATGAATTTTTTTCAAGATATTTATCTGGTAACTCATCGATAAACCTGGAGGCCATACTGTCAATCCAATTACCTTGATAAAATCTATTCATAGCAAATGATATTAAAGCTTTTTTCTTAGCTCTAGTTATTCCGACATAAGCTAGTCTTCTTTCTTCTTCAAGTCCGTTTTGACCTTTTTCTTCAATAGATTTTTGGTGTGGAAAAAGACTCTCTTCCCATCCTGGCAAAAATACTACATCAAATTCAAGACCTTTTGAGCCATGCATTGTCATCATGTTAACTTTTTCCCCATCCCAATCTTGATCTATTGCAGTCGCTAATGCTACATGCTCTAAAAAAGCTTCTAAGTTATCAAACTCTTTCAAGGCATTTAAAAGTTCTTTAATGTTTTCTAGTCTATTTTCGTTTTCTAAATCTTTTTTATTTTTAAGCATGGCTGAATAACCAGACTCATCTAAAACTAATTGTAAGAGCTTAACATGATTAATTTTTTTAATATTGATATCATTTCTCCATTTATCAATTAAAAATAGAAAAGCACTTAAGCCTATTTTTGTTTTTGGTTTGATTAAATTCTTTTCAATTAATTGTTTTGAGGCAATTTCTAAACTTGCAGAGTTTTCTTTTGAAAATTCATGTATTAATTTAATAGTACTTTCACCTATAGATCTTTTAGGATTGTTTACTATTCTACCAAAAGCCAAATCATCTTTTGGTTGGTGAATTAATCTTAGATATGCAACACAGTCTTTAATTTCTGCTCTTTCATAAAATTTTGTGCCACCTAAAATTCTATAAGGTAGTCCAATTTTTAAAAAACGCTCTTCAAATTCTCTTGTTTGGAATATTGCTCTAACTAAAATTGCCATATTGTTAAATGAATATTTTTTTTTAAGTTTTTTTTCTATTTCATCAGAAATTCCTATAGCTTCATCTTTTCCATTTTTAAAACAATTTAGTTTAACTAGATCACCTTCTTCCATTGTAGTTTTTAAAGTTTTCCCAACTCTATTTTGATTATTTGCAATAAGATTTGAAGCAACTGATAAAATATTTTGAGATGAACGGTAGTTTTCTTCTAATCTAATTACTTTGGAATTTTTATAAACTTGATCAAATTCTAAAAAATTTTTAATTTCTGCGCCACGCCAGCTATATATAGATTGATCATCATCACCAACACAACAAAGGTTTTTATGTTTTTCTGATAACAGGTAGAGCCATCTACTTTGAATGTAGTTTGTATCCTGATATTCATCTACCAATATATATTTAAAATTATTTGAATAAATTTCTCTTATATCTAAATTTCTTTCTAAAATTTTAACTACGTGCAATATTAAGTCACCAAAGTCACAAGCATTTAAGTCTAATAATTTTTGTTGATAAATTTTATAAAGAGGGAGTATAGTTTTTTCATAGATGTCTTTTTTATTAACAATGACTTCGTTAGGATAAAAACCTTTATTTTTCCATCTATCAATTATAGATAGAATATATTTAGGAGCTAGCTGTTTAATATCTATATTTTCTGCTTTGCAAATATTTTTGATTAATCGAACCTGGTCATCGGTATCAATGATTGTAAAATTAGAAGTTAAACCAGCAGCTGGAGCATGCTTTCTTAATAGCTTTGCACAAATAGAATGAAATGTTCCAAGCCAGGACAACCCTATAGCTTCAGAATTAAGAATTGAGCTCACTCTACTTTGCATTTCTTTGGCAGCTTTATTAGTGAATGTTACAGACAATATTTGATTAGGAAATGCCTTTTTCTCTTTAATAATATGTGCAATCCTAGAGGTTAAAACTTTAGTTTTTCCAGAACCCGCTCCAGCTACGATAAGTAATGGGCCATCAAGGTACAAAACAGCTTCTTTTTGTGCCTTATTAAGATTATCTAAATATTCACGGTTTATCATTTTTAAAATTTCTTTATAAGTTATTAAATTCCAACAGTATTTATGAAACAAATTATTAAAAATTTTAATAACCTAGTTAAAAGGAAAATATTAAAAGTTCAGAATAAAACAAATAATAACTTTAATATTAGTGTCTTCAATAAGTATTTAATAACTTTTATTGTATCATTGTTTTTTTATTTATTTTACCTATTGATGCCCCTTTTATACGAAAAAACATGGTTGCAGGCTAATATTGAAAGCAAATTACGTAATGAATTTAAAGTAAACCTGAGTACTTCTGCAGACATTTCATATCGTATTCTTCCTGCACCACATTTTTTAATTAAAGATTCTAAAATCTTAGTGGCTGAAGGTGAAAAAACAAAATCTATAGCTGAAATTAAAGATTTTCAAATATTTTTGAGTCACACAAACTTCTTTGATAAAAAAAAAATGAATATTAAAAAAATAGTTATTAGTAATGCTAACTTCTCACTATTAAGAAGCGATATTAAATTATTAAATGAGTATACAAGCAAAAAATTTTCAAATAAAAAAATTAATATTAACAATAGTAATATTTTTTTTAAAGATAATTTAGAAGAGATAATTTCAATTATTAAAGTAGATAAAACTATTTTATTTTTTGATGATGAAAAACTATTAAATTTTTTTAAATTAAAAGGAGGCGTTTTTAATTTACCTTTCACTTTTGATTTTAATAGCCGTAATGATTCTACTATATATAAAGAATTTCATCTTAACTTTAAAAGACTTAAATTAGATATTTATAATAAATCTACTACACAAAACAAGCTAACTTCTGGAAAAAATAATATTACATTTTTACAATCTACAATTAATACAAGATATAATCTTAAAGAAAAATTGATTATTTTTGAGTCAAGCAATTCTAGATTAGATAATTCACAAGTTAATTATAAAGGTGAACTATCAATTAACCCATTTGATTTAATCTTAAATATTAATTTAGATAATTATAAGATATCTAGATTATTCGATATAAATCCTATCTTAATTGAACTTATCAAATCAGGCTTGCTATTTAATGAAAATATAAGTGTGAGCACATTTATAATCACTAACTCAAATATAAAAAATGAAATTTTTGATAGTGCAAAAATTAATTTTTATATTATTGGTGGAAAAATACATTTTGATAAAACAAAGTTTATCAATAACAATATCGGTTCATTACAGCTTAATAATAGTAATCTTTTTTACGAAAATAGTGAACTAACATTCAATAGTGATATCTTGATAAATATTCAAAATTCTCAAAAGCTATTTTCTTTCCTTAATACAAGTAAGTCATCACGAAAAGATATTAAAACTATTCTTATTAATTTAGATTATGATTTTTTAGCCAATCAGTTCCGATTTAATAATGTAAAGATAGATAACAGAGAAGTTAGTAGTCAATTATTGACAATAATTGAAGACTTTACTGATAATAATCGGAATAATTTTAATAAGAGTAGAAGATTATTAAACGAGGCATTAAAGGCCTATGAGGGGTAGATCATTTTTGTTGGATCTACTATTTGCTCATAGTCTTTTTCTTTAATTAGTCCTGTTTTAAGTGTCTCATGCCTAAGTGTGGTTCCATTTTTTAAAGCAGTTTTTGCGATTTTTGCAGCATTGTCATATCCAATATGTGGAGCTAGAGCAGTTACGAGCATTAAAGAATTATCTAAATGTTCCTTAATTCTTTTTTTGTTAGCTTTAATTCCTTTAACACAATAGTGGGCAAAGTTTTTAGTGCTATCCGCAATAAGATCTATTGATTGAAGCACGTTGTGAGCAATCATTGGTTTGAATACATTCAATTCAAAGTGACCATGAGAGCCAGCTATTGTGATCCCTGTATGATTACCTATTACTTTGGCACAAACCATTGTTACAGCTTCGCATTGAGTAGGGTTAACTTTCCCAGGCATAATTGATGAACCAGGTTCATTCTCTGGAAGTGTTAATTCTCCATATCCTGCTCTTGGTCCTGAGCCTAAAAATCTTATATCATTTGATATTTTCATCAATGAAACTGCGCATGTATTTAATGTACCTGAAAAATTTACGATAGAGTCATGTGCGGCCAATTCTGCAAATTTATTATTAGCAGGCTTAAAAGGTAATTTTGTAAACTTCGCTATTTCTTTAACAATCTTTTTATCAAACCCTTTTTTAGAATTAATTCCAGTTCCAACAGCTGTCCCACCTTGTGCAAGAAAATATATTTCTTTAAGAGCAAGCTCTATTCTTTCAATACATTTTTTTAATTGCACTTGGTATCCTGAGAATTCTTGGCCAAGAGACAGGGGTGTTGCATCCTGCAAGTGAGTTCTGCCAATTTTGATAATATCTTTAAATTCTCTAGATTTTTTTGCTAATTCTTTTTCTAAAATTTTTAAATTTGGTAATAGTTTTGATATAGTCTCTTGAGCCACAGATATATGCATCGCCGTAGGAAAAACATCATTTGTTGATTGAGATTTATTTACATGATCATTTGGATGAACTGGTTTTTTTGAACCTTTTTTCCCACCCATTACTTCAATTGCTCTATTGGCAATTACCTCATTAACATTCATATTGGTTTGAGTGCCAGATCCTGTTTGCCAAACTTTTAATGGAAAATTTTCATCTAGCTTTCCTTTAATAACTTCATCAGAAGCTTTTATTATTGAATTTGTTATTTTTTTGTTAATTTGCTTTTCTTTATAATGAACTAAAGCAGCTGATCTTTTGATGATTGCAATAGATTTGATTATTGAAATATTGACTAAAATTTTTCCAATATTAAAAAATTTATTAGATCTTTGTGTTGCTGCACCCCAGTATTTGTCATCAGGTACATTAACACTTCCAATACTATCAAATTCTTTTCTTAATTTCATTGATTAATATATAATTAATAATTTAGTATACTTATATATAAAATTTTGAAAACTTACAGGAGCTAAATGTCAAATTTTAACAAAGTAAAAACTTTCATGGAAACCTTTGGTCAAGAGGTTAAAAACAAACCCTCTTTTAGCACCGATAAGATTAATAGCCTTAGATATGATTTAATCAAAGAAGAGCTAGAGGAGCTTAAAGTTGCAATGGAAAGCAAAGATCTTTTAGAAGTTGCTGATGCTTTAACAGACATATTGTATGTTGCTTATGGAGCTGGACACGCATTTGGCATTGATCTTGATAAATGTTTTGAAGAAGTGCAAAGTTCAAATATGAGTAAGTTAGGTGAAGATGGTAAGCCTATATATAGCGAATCTGGAAAAGTTATGAAGGGACCAAAGTATTTCAAACCTAATCTTACTAAATTTGTAAATTAATAGGGGCGTTCTGTTTCTTTGTCCTTATGTAAATACACTATATTAAATAACGATTATTGGAAAATAAAAATTTATTATGTATCAACCTGTTTAAATTACACATTTTCAAATTTACATTTTACTTTTTAAATCTGATCTATATGGTTAATAATCAATTGATAATTCTAAATAATATTTAGTAATGTTTTTTTTAAAAAGTAAGAAAGTAAAATTCAAAAATAATAATCTAAAGATACTTTCTGGTTATAACTATAGATACAGAAATATTGGAAAAGAGTCAGAAAAAACTATAATTAAATACGCAGATCATTTTAATTTTGATTATGAGATAGATAATAGAAATACGTTTGAAAGACACTTCTACTGGTTAAAAATCAAAATGTTAATAGATAATCTAGAAAATGGAAAACATGAGTATTATCTATGGTTAGATGCAGACACTTTTATATGTAGGTATGAAAATATTCTAAACAATATTGATCAATCAAAACATATTTTTGTTCATAATCAATTTTTTAAATCAAAACATAAATCTAAGATTCCTAATGTAGATTATTTAACCTGGGGACCAAATGTTGGCGTCTTATTAGTTAGAAATACAAAATGGTCTTTAAATTTTTTTAAAAATGTTTGGAATAAAAAAAAATATTTACGACATCATTGGCCTGATAATGCGGCCTTTATGGATGAACTTGGTTATAAAGCAGAAATTTCTAATTTATCAGACAACAAACCGTCTAAAAAAACATTAGAAAAATTTTATTTTTTATCTGGCTTATGGAACAGTATGCCAAACAAAAATTTTGATAACCCTCTTAATAATGAAATTTCTAATTTTTACTTTAACCCTATTATTATTCATTTGGCAGGTATTAGACGGCGAGATAGAATTAACTTTATTAAAAAATATAAAAATATATTTCTTTAATTTTTTTAACTAATCATTTTATGATACCTAATTTTTTGAAACCTTATCACACAAATCTCTCAAATTTGATTAGGCTAGGAAGAAAATCAGATGGTGGATATGTAATAGATAGGCGTATTATAAATAAAACTAAAGCCGTTATAACTTGCGGACTTGAGGCCGAATGGAGTTTTGAAGAAGATTTCCAAAAAAGGAATAAAAATTGTAAAATTATTGCTTTCGAGCACACAGTTGATAAAAGCTTCTGGATCAAAAGGTTTAAGAAAAACTTTATATCATTCTTATTATTAAAAAAAATTAAACCAAATCAAATAATAGATAT